>NZ_JBRREF010000099.1:0-16542 GCF_056760135.1 Stenotrophomonas sp. STEN023
CGTATCCGTGGGGGTTTTGGGCCCCCTCCCTTGCGCCCCCCCCCGGCTCCCCCCCGCGCCGGGGGGGGGGGGCGCGGGCGGGCGCGCCCCCGGCCGGCCGGGGCCCCCCCACCACCGATCTGCGTTGCCTGCAGGTTCGGCGGGGCTGACGTACCATCGCGCCTCCCTCGTATCACCTGTCCCAGCCTGTTCCAATGACCCAGCAATCCCACCGCGTGCAAGGCCTGAACAACGATGAAGTGGCTGCTGACTGGCCCGCCATCGAGGCCACTGAACTTGCCTGGCTCGGCTGTCATTACCCGCAGCTGGACGCTGGCGGCACCGTGCTTTGGCACAGTCCGCGACCGATGTCGGCCGCTGCCATTGTTGCGGGCCCGCACGGCAAGGTCTTCGTCAAACGGCACCACCGACTGGTGCGCAGTCCCGCCTGCTTGCTGGAAGAGCATCGATTCATCACCCACCTCGCCACCGCCGGGGTTCCGGTCGCCCAGCTCCTGCGCAGCCACGGTGGCGAAACCGCCATCGGGCGTGGAGATTGGACCTACGAGCTGCACGCCGTGGCCGACGGCCAGGACCTGTACCGCGACGCCCCGTCGTGGACGCTGCTGACCGAGGTCGAACGCGCACGCGCTGCCGGCCGCATGCTGGCAACCCTGCACCGCGCTTCAGCCAGTTATCACGCGCCCCAGCGCAGCACCCACCTGCTGGTCGCCCGCGATGAACTGATCCGCGCCGAGGATCCGATCGCCGCACTCAAGGCCGACCTGCACAACCGCCCCGGGCTTGCCCGCTATCTGGCCCGCATTCCCTGGGAGCAACAACTGCAGTGCAGCGTCCTGCCCTGGCACGCCGGACTGTCCGCGCGCCTGCAGGCCGAAGCGCCGCTGTGGGCGCACAACGACTGGCATGTCTCCAACCTGCTGTGGGGCCATGGCGACAACGCGATGCAGGTCAACGCCGTGCTCGACTTCGGCCTGGCCTCCCCCACCAGCGCCTTGTTCGATCTGGCCACCGCCATCGAACGCAATGCCGTGGCCTGGCTGGAACTGGAACGCGGCGCCGAGGCGGTACGTATCGATATCGCATTGGCCCTGCTCGACGGCTACCGCGAAGTGTTGCCCTTGTCGGCCGAACGGGTACACCTGCTGGCCGACCTGCTGCCAATGGTGCATTTCGACTTTGCACTGTCCGAAGTCGAGTATTTCGAAGGTGTCACCGGCTCCACCGCCAATGCCGATGTCGCCTGGCAGCCGTTCATGCTCGGCCACCCTGAATGGTTCGCCAGCCACCACGGCCAAGCCTTGTTGCATGCCCTGCACGCCGCCGCCTGAAGCGGCCCGACTCGCAAATCATTCGCATTTGTAGTGAAATGGCGCCCTGAAGCGGGGGTGCCTGGATTTGCCAGGCTGAGAGAGTCCCTTGGAACCTGATCCGGTTTGCACCGGCGTAGGGAGCTTTGAGCAGCAAGCGTAGCGCCGTCATTGGCGCTGCGCATGCGCGCCTTCGCTTCGTCTCCCTTGTTGCCTGAAGACGAATCGAATGAACCGCTGCCTGCGCCCCACGCTGTTGTCTCTCGCCCTGAGCACCGCCCTGCCGCTGTACGCCAGCGACACCGGCCTCGATGCGGCTGCCGAACACTCCCCGACCGAACTGGCCGCCGTGCGCGTGCAGGCCCGCCAGCCGGACGCGGACAATTCCCGCGCCAACAGCTTTGGCAGCGGCGACTGGAAAAGCACGCCGGCATCGATGAACGTGCTGGACCGCGACTTCCTCGACCACCAGCAGGTCCGCTCGCTGTCCGAACTGGCCAGCAATGACGCCTCGCTGGGCGATGCCTACGCCCCGGTCGGCTACTACCAGAACGTTGCGATCCGAGGCTTTGCGCTGGACACCGCCACCGGCTACCGCTTCAACGGCATGTCGATTGCCGGCGAACAGCGCCTGGCACTGGAGAACCTGCAATCGGTGGAAGTGCTCAAGGGTGAAGCTGGCCTGGCAGCCGGCGTGATGGCGCCCGGCGGCATCATCAACTACGTCGGCAAGCGGCCGGCCGAAGTGCGCTCCGTCACCCTCGGCACCGACAACGAGGGCTCGCGCTATGCCGCCATCGACGTTGGTCATTGGCTGACCCCGCGCATCGGCCTGCGCTTCAACGCAGCATGGGACGACAGCAGCTCCTACATCGAACATGCCGATGGCCGCCGCAACTTCTACTCGCTTGCGACCGACTGGCTGATCGGCGAGCACGGCAAGCTCGAAGTCGACGCCAACTACCAGACCAGCGCGCAGCGTTCGGCTTCCGGCTATCAACTGCTGGGCGCGAGCAAACTGCCGACCGGCGTGGACCGCGAGCAGTTGCTCGGCTACCAGCCGTGGCAGCAGCCGGTAGGCATTGCCAGCACCAATATCACCGCATTGCATACCTACGACTTCAATGCGAACTGGCAGTCACGGCTGGCGGTCAGCCACAGCCGCACGGTGATCGACGACAACGTCGCCTTCGCCTATGGCTGCTACTACGCCGCGCAATGCGCCGATGGCAGCGTGCCGGGCAATTACTTCGCCCCCAACGGTGACTACGACATTTACGACTACCGCAGCCCGGACGACACCCGTCGCAACCAGGAGCTGCGCGCCGAGCTGCGTGGCAGCTTCGACACCGGCAGCATCGGCCACCAGCTGACCATCGGTGCCGACCAGTTCCGCCGCACCGTGGACAAGCGCCGCAACGTCAACGAGTACGTCGGCACCGTCAACATCCACGACAAGCAGCTGCCGGTATTCGAGCCCTCACCATTGATGCCTGGCGCATCCGTACGTCGCCTGGACAGCCGCCAGACCGCCGTCTTCGCACTGGACCGCATCCAGCTCAATGAAGACTGGCAATGGCTGGCCGGCGGCCGCTACGTGCGCCTGGACGAACGCGCCTACGACAAGCGCGGCAACCCGCAACGCCGCAGCCGCCTATCGCGCTTCCTGCCGCAGACCGCCGTGATGTGGAAGGCCAGCGACAGCATCAACGCCTATGCCAGCTATGTCGAAGGCATTTCGCTTGGCCAGGAAGCACCTTTCTGGACCGCCAACGCCGATACCTTCCTGCCGGCAGTGCAGTCGCGCCAGCTCGAAGTCGGCGTGAAGTACGCCAGCAGCGAGCAGCTGACCCTGGGCGCGGCACTGTTCCGCACCACCCAGCCCTACCAGTACGCAAAGCCCGACGACAGTGATGTCGGCTACACCTTCGTCGAGCAAGGCAAGCAGGCGCACGTCGGCCTGGAGCTGACCGCCAACGGCCAGCTCACCGATGCATTGCAGATCACCGCCAGCGCCAGCGTGTTGCAGGCGCGTGCGCGCGACACCGGCACGCCGAGCTACCAAGGCCATCAGCTGGTCAACGTACCCAAGCTGCGGAGCAGCGTGCACCTGAGCTATGCGCTGCCATTCGTTGAAGGCCTGGACCTGACCGGCGGCTGGCGTTACGCCTCGGCCAATACCGCGCGCGCTGATGGCGCGGTACGCGCACCGAGCTACAACCTGTTCGATGCAGGCCTGCGCTTCCAGCACCAGTTGCAGGGCCATGCAGTGAGCTGGAACCTGTCGGTGGACAATCTCTTCAACCGCTTCTACTGGCGCGACACCGGCAGCAGCATGGGTGACTACTACCTGTTCCCGGGCGCACCGCGGCAGGCTCGCGTGTCGGTGAGCTTCGCGCTGTGAACAGCGCAACGCTCGAATGGTCGGCCGCGCTATGCAGCATTCTCGGCGTCTGGTTGATGGCGCAACGGCGAATGGTTGCGTGGCCGGTCGGCCTGCTGTCGGTTGCACTGTATGCATTGGTGTTCGCCGAGGCCAAGTTGTACTCGGACACCCTGCTGCAGCTCGCCTTCGCCGTTTTTCTGGTCTACGGCTGGATCAACTGGCGGCGCCACGCCGCCGACGAAGGCAGCGTGCGCATCGTGCCCTTGTCGCGCAGCAAGATGCTGCGTGACCTGGGCATCGGCTTGCTTGGCGGCATCGCACTCGGCGCCGGCATGCACAGCTTCACCGATGCATCGCTGCCGTGGCTGGACGCGATGCTGACCGGATTGAGCCTAGTCGCACAGTGGTGGCAGGCACGCCGTCACACCGCCACCTGGTGGCTGTGGATCGTGGTCGACGTGGTGTACGTGGGCGCGTATCTGTTCAAGTCACTGCATGTGACTGCGGCGCTGTACGTGTTCTTCCTCGGCCTTGCCGTGGTCGGACTGCGGGCGTGGAGTGCAGCGGCGCACACCCCGGCCGCGGAACCCGCGGTGCACGGCGCTCGCTGAACACTCCTTGGCATCGCTACTGCTGCCGGCACCGGCAGCAGTAGCTGCAAGCAAAACCACCGGACAATAAAAAAGCCCCGTCAGGGGCTTTTCTTTACCTGCAGATATCACATGGAATCTGCAGGCCATTATCTGGAGCGGGAAACGAGACTCGAACTCGCGACCTCAACCTTGGCAAGGTTGCGCTCTACCAACTGAGCTATTCCCGCGGATTGAATGCAGCGCCTGCCGAGCAGGGCACCAACATCCGAGATGTGTCGCAAGACTGGAGCGGGAAACGAGACTCGAACTCGCGACCTCAACCTTGGCAAGGTTGCGCTCTACCAACTGAGCTATTCCCGCAGGCTTGCTACATCTATTTACCCATCAAGCCATGAATGAACAAGGATCGATGCTTGAAACTGGAGCGGGAAACGAGACTCGAACTCGCGACCTCAACCTTGGCAAGGTTGCGCTCTACCAACTGAGCTATTCCCGCTTGGGAGGCGAAATTCTACATGCATTGGGCGCAGTGTCAACAGCCTGTTCACTTTTTAACTGCGCCATTCCTTGCGGCTTTTTCGTCTTCACGCAGGCTCGGCCACGCCGCACGCAGGTACTGCAGCGCAGACACCAGAGTCAGCAAAGCGGCGATGGCCAACATCCAGTCACCAATGTGGAAAACCGGCTCGCCCATCCAGATGGTTTTGTACGAGGTATTGGGCGACACCGAGTACAGCAGGCACAACAGCGCCACCATCTGCGCGGTGGTCTTGACCTTGCCGATCATCGCCACCCGCACCTTGGCACGCTGGCCGATCTCGGCCATCCATTCGCGCAGCGCCGATACCGCGATTTCACGGCCAACGATCACCGCCGCCCAGAACGCCATCCACGGCGTCGGGTGCCCCTGCACGATCAGGAACAAGGCAACCGCCACCATCAACTTGTCCGCCACCGGGTCGAGGAATGCACCGAACGCCGAGTGCAGCTCATACCGCCGTGCCACCCAGCCATCCAGCCAATCGGTGATCGCCGCCAGGCCGAAAATCGCCGCCGAGGCGAAGTTGGTCCAGGCATAGGGCAGGTAGAACACCAGCACCAGCACAGGGATCATCAGGATCCGCAGCAGCGTCAGCCAGGTGGGGATGGTCAATTTCATTACAACATTACTCCGCTGCCGGATCGGGTACCGACAGACCATGAAGGTTAGCGTAGATACGCGCAGCGAGGGCGGCATTGATGCCTTCCACGCGGGCGATTTCAGCCTCGCCCGCGGCTTTCAGGCCGGCAATGCCGCCAAAATGCTTGAGCAGGCTGGCGCGCCGACGCGGGCCGATGCCGGCAATGTCTTCCAGCTTGCTGGTCATGCGCGCCTTTTGGCGACGCCCACGATGCCCGGTAATGGCAAAGCGATGGGCTTCGTCACGCACCTGCTGGATGAACTGCAGGGCCGGTGAGGCTGCGCCCGGGCGCAACTCGCGGCCATCGGGCAACACCAGCGCTTCGTGACCGGCGCGGCGCTCCACGCCTTTGGCCACGCCGACCAGCATCACTCCTTCAACGCCCAGATCGGCCAGCGCGGCCTGTGCCTGTGCCAACTGTCCGGCACCGCCGTCGATCAGCAATACATCCGGCAACACCCCACCCTCCTCCACCGCGCGGCGGAAACGCCGGTCGATGGCCTGGCGCATGGCGGCGTAATCGTCGCCCGGCTCGATGCCACTGATGTTGTAGCGCCGGTACTGCGCGCGCACCGGCCCGGCGGCGTCAAACACCACGCAGGAGGCCACGGTGGCCTCGCCCATGGTGTGACTGATATCGAAGCACTCCACGCGCTTGACCGGCTCGGCCAGCCCCAGCATCTCGCGCACCGCTTCACTGCGTGCCTGCTGTGCGCCGGCACTGTCCATCTCGGCGACCAGGGTGATCTGCGCGTTGCGACTGGCCAGCTCCACGTAACCTGCGCGCTCCCCGCGCACGTTCCACTTCAGCACGACCTTGCGCTCGGCCGATGCACTGAGCGCGGCCTCGAGCATCTCCGCATCGGGAATCTGCCTATCCAGCAGCACTTCCGGCGGCGGTGCGTGCTCGATGTAGTACTGCGAGACAAACGCGGCCAGCACCTCTTCGGCACTGTCTTCGCCATTGGTGCGCGGGAAGAACGCGCGCGTGCCCAGGTTGCGGCCATCGCGGAACGCCAACAGCATCACGCAGGCACTGCCGCCCTGCGTGGCGCACGCCAGCACATCCAGATCGGCGGCACGGCCATCCACGTATTGGCGGTTCTGCATGCTGCGCAGCGATGCCACCAGATCACGCAGCCGCGCGGCACGCTCGAACTCCAGCGCGTCACTGGCCTGCTGCATGGCCTGCATCAATTCATCGGCGAGCTGATCGCTCTTGCCGTCGAGGAACATCGCCGCGCGCCGCACCGACTCGTCGTACTCGGCCTGCGCCACCAGCTCCACACAGGGCGCGCTGCAACGACCAATCTGGTATTGCAGGCAGGGCCGCGAGCGGTTGCGGAACACGCTGTCCTCGCAGCTACGCAGCTTGAACAGCTTGTGCATCAGGTTCAGCGTTTCGCGCACCGCACCGACACCCGGATAGGGGCCGTAGTAACGCCCGGGCAGCGCCCGCGGCCCGCGATGCAGGGCAATCCGCGGCCATTGCTCGCGGGTCAACAACACCTGCGGGTAGGTTTTGTCATCACGCAGCGAGACGTTGTAACGCGGGTTCAGCGACTTGATCAGCTGGTTTTCCAGCAGCAGCGCTTCGGCCTCGGTGCGGGTGACGGTAACGTCCATCCGCGCCACCTGCGACAGCATCATCATGATGCGGCGGCTCTTCGGCGAGCCATTGAAGTAGCTGCCCACCCGCTTACGAAGCGCACCTGCCTTGCCCACATACAGCAAGGTGTCGTCCGCAGCGTACATCCGGTACACCCCTGGCGCGGTACTCAGCGCCGCTGCGAAGGCCTTGCCATCGAATTCATTGGCAACTACGGCGGTCATCCTTCAATCGGCACTTCGCTCAGTTCGCCGCTGAGCGGATCAAAACGCAGCACGGCATGCGCATCGGCCTCGGCAATCCAGATGGCACCAGCCGCTACGGCCAAGGCGGCAGGGCCATGCAGGCGACGCGGCAGATTGACGGTCGAAAGGTCACCGCCACCCAACCGCAAGGTACGCAGCGAACCATTGCCGGCATCGGCGATCCACAGCAACGGCGAGTCCGGCCCCATTGCCAACGCCAGCGGATACTGCAGGCGTGCACGCAGGCGCGGGCCGTCAACATTGCCCGACTCCCACGGCCCCTGCCCCACCAGGGTCTGCACCAGATCGCCACGCAGTTGCACCGAACGTATCGCCGAGCCCAGCGCGTCGCAGACGTAAAGAGTCTGCTGGACCGCCACCAGACTGCAGGGCTGCGCGAATGCGGCTAGATGACCGCTGCCATCGCGCACTTCCACCGCACCGGCACCGGCCCGCCAGCGCAGCTCGCGAGTACCCAGGTCATAGCTCCAGATGTGGTTGTCACCTGCCATGGCGATATGAACCTGGTTGTCCGCAACCGCCACTGCTGCCGGGTAATTGAGCGGGCTGTCCCAGGGCTGGGCCAGCACGCCGGCACGCGGATCACCGGCACGGCCATTGCCGCACAGGGTATCCACCTGCCCACTGATCAGATTGATGCTGCGCAGCGCGTGGTTGCCGGTGTCGGCCACGTACAGGATCTCGCGGACCAGCGCCAAACCCTGCGGCCGATTGAAGGCCGCCTCACCGACGCCGCCGTTGATCAGGTCGGCGCTGCCCAGACCAAACTGGCGCAGCACGCGCCCTTCGTGGGTGCATTCAAGCACCCGATGGTGACCGGTATCGGCAACGTAAAGTCGATCCGCCGTGGCGACCAGGCCGGCCGGGAACAGCAGCGGCAGGCGAGGTTCGGCATTGAGTTCGCGGGTGCTGTCGCCGTCATCGTCGAGCGGGCGCATCACGCCTTCGCTCAGGCTGCTCAACGCACGCTCCAGATCGCCGTTCGCGCCGACCAGGCGCTCGCGCTCCTGGCCGTACGCATCGAGCATCAGCAAGGTGGGCCACGACTGCACATCAAATTTCCGCCACGCATCCCACTGCGCATCCAGCACGATGGGGGCGTTGACGCCCTGGCGGCGCAGCAGCTTCAGCGCGTGCTGCGGCTCGCGCTCGAACTCGAATCTGGGCACCTGCACGACCAGCAGCTGCACCCGGCCAGGGTTGCGAGCCTGCCAGCGCATGACCTCGGCCACGCGCTGCATGCACCACACCGAGGCGCCGTTGACGAAGGCCAGTACCAGCGGGCGACCTCGCATGTCGCGCAGGGTCGCAGGCGCTGCATTCAGCCAGATAGCGGACGTGGGCAGTTCCGTTACGCGGTTTTCGTTCATGCAGGGATTATGCCGGAGTCGTCGCGCCGCGACAGGCGGCGCACTGTGGCCTGGGCCGCAGTATCGAGCAGTGCCCAGCTGTGCTCGAAATCTCTCACGCCACCGTAATAAGGGTCAGGGACTTCATCGGTGCCGTCGATGCCCGCCCAAGGCAGCCACAGCACCGCGCGCGTATCCAACCCGCTCGGCGCCAGCGCCTGTGCATCGCGCAGGTTGGCGCGGTCAGCACACAGGATCAGGTCGTATTCGTCGAAGTCCTCGGCCCGCAGCTGGCGCGCGCGCTGGGCTGCGATATCCACCCCGTGCTGGCGCGCGCAGGCAATCGCGCGTGGATCTGGTCCGCGCCCTGCATGCCAATGGCCCGAGGTGCCGGCTGAATCAACCTCGACCCAGCTGTCCAGCCCTGCCCCGGCAATCTTCGCGCGCAAGACGCCCTCGCCCATCGGCGAGCGGCAGATATTGCCCAGGCAGACCACCAACAGTTTCACCGTGAAGCCCTCATCTGCGCTTCGGCGCGGTGCAGGTCTTCCGGGGTGTCGATCCCCGGCGGGAACGGCGCGGGGGACAGGCCCACTGCGATACGGAAGCCAGCCTCCAGAACCCGCAGCTGCTCCAGCGACTCGATCTGCTCCAGGCTGCCGGGCGGCATGGCGGCGAACTGCTGCAGGAAACCTGCCCGGTAGCCGTAGATGCCGATATGCCGCAGCCATTGCCGCCCAGGCGGCAGCGCATCACGGCTGAGGGCAAAGCCATCGCGATGCCAGGGAATCGGGGCGCGGCTGAAGTACAGGGCGTCCCCCTTTGCATTACGGACCAGCTTGACCACATTGGGATCAAACAGGGTCGGGGCGTCTTCCACCAGCGTTGCCAGGGTCGACATCGGCGCACCGCTGCCGGCAAGAATCGTCGCCACCGCCTGGATTCCCTCGGCCGGAGCGAACGGCTCATCGCCCTGCAGGTTCACCACGATCACGTCATCAGCCCAGCCGGCCTGGCGCGCGCATTCGGCCAGACGATCGGTGCCGGAGGCATGCGCCGGATCGGTCATCGCGACGTGGATGCCGGGCAATCCGGCCACCGCCTCCGTGATACGCGCGTCATCGGTAGCCACCCAGACCTCGCGGGCACCTGCAGCCAGGGCGCGGCGCGCCACGTGCAGCACCATGGGCTCCCCGGCGATCAGCGCCAAGGGCTTGCCGGGCAAGCGGGTGGAGGCATAGCGAGCCGGAATGGCCACCACGAATTCGGGAACGTTACTCATCTCAACTCCTTCCAACACGCGCAACAACGGCATGCATCAGCCGCGGGACAGCTTGCCCAGCCGGTCGAGCAAGGCTACCCAGAATGCTGCCGGCAATTCGGCCTGCAGCGGCACAGCGTAGTGCCACGCCGTGGCGAAACCCTGGCATTTGACTGCGTCTTTCTCGGTCATCAGTACCGGCAGCTCGCTACCGAAGGACAGGTCTTGCGGTGTGTAGCGATGATGGTCAGCAAAGGCATGCGGCACCACACCGATATCGCGGGTACGCAGCATCTGGAAAAACCGCTGCGGATTGGCGATACCGGCCACCGCGTGCACACGCAGCCCTGCGAATGACTTCAACGGTTTGTCGCGGCCACCCTTCAACGGTCGCGCAACATCGATGGACAGGCGCATCGCCCACTCACCAAAGCCGGAGTCGGCCGCCTGCTCGCCAGCGTCACTGGCCTGGCCGAGATTGACCACGCGGAAATCGCAGTGCGCTGCGCGTGACACCGGCTCGCGCAGCGGCCCAGCCGGCAGCAGCTTGCCGTTGCCATAACGACGCACCGCATCCACCACCTCGATCTCGATGTCGCGGGCCAAGCGGTAATGCTGAAGGCCATCGTCGCAGACCACCACATCGCAGCCGGCGTCCAGCAAGGCCTTGGCCGCCGCAACCCGGTCCTTGTCCACCCGTACCGGCACGCCGGTTTTCCACGCAATCAGCACCGGCTCGTCGCCGCCCAACCCCACGTCCATGTCCGCGGTGACCCAGCGCGCCGTATCGGCCTGGTCACGGCCGTAGCCGCGACTGGCGACACCGGGCTTCCAGCCGGCCTCACGCAGGCGATTGACCAGCGCGATGGTCAGCGGCGTCTTGCCGGTGCCACCGGCGGTGATATTGCCAACCACGATCACCGGCAACGGCACCTGGCGGGCGCGCAGCCAGCCGCGTCGGTACAGGCTGCGACGCAGCCCCGTCACCGCACCATACAGTGGCGCCAACAGGCGTGCCGGCAGCGGCACCGGTGCATCGCCATACCAGTAGGCCGGCGTTTGCGGTCCTTGCTTGGCCATCATTCGGGCCTATCGCGGAACTGCATGCTATGCAGGTGTTCGTACAAGCCACCCAATGCCAGCAACTCGGCGTGGGTACCACGTTCGACGATGCGCCCCTGATCCATCACCAGCACCTGGTCTGCGTGCTCGATGGTGGACAGGCGATGGGCGATGACCAGCGTGGTGCGGTCGGGCATCAGCTTCTGCAGTGCATCCTGCACCAACCGCTCGGATTCGTTGTCCAACGCAGCAGTCGCCTCGTCCAGGATCAGGATAGGCGCGTCCTTGAGCATTGCACGGGCAATCGCCAGGCGCTGGCGCTGGCCGCCGGAAAGGCGACTGCCCTTGGCCCCAACCGGCGCATCCACACCCTGCGGCAACTGCTCGACGAACTCGCTGGCGTTTGCCCCTTCAATGGCTTGCTGCAGCTGGGTGTCGCTGCGCTGCTGCAACTCACCATAGGCCACGTTCTCGGCAATGCTGCCGTTGAACAAGGTCACCTGCTGGCCTACCAGAGCGATCTGCCGGCGCAGATCGGCCAGCTTGTAGTCCTGCAACGGATGCCCATCAAGCAGGATCTGCCCGGCCTCGATTTCATAGAAACGCGGAATCAGCTTGATCAAGGTCGACTTGCCACTGCCGGAGCGGCCTACGATGGCAGTCACCGTGCCCGGTCTGGCAATGAAGCTGATGTCTTCCAGCGCAGGCTTGGCCTGCCCCGCATAACGGGCAGTAACGTGACGGAACTCCAGCAGGCCGTCGGCGCGCTGCAGCGGCAGGTTGCCGCTGTCCACTTCATCCTGCGCATCCAGAACATGGAACAGACGCTGCGCCGAGGCGATGCCGCGCTGGGTCATGTTCTGCACGTTGGTCAGCTGCTTCAGTGCGGGGATGATGGTCAGCATTGCCATCAGCAGCGACACGAAATCACCAACAGTCAAGCGACCGGCTGCAGCCTCATGGCCCGCAATGAACAGCAACGCGGCCAACCCTATGGCTCCAATCAACTGCACCATTCCGGAGGAAATACTGCGAGTGCTCTCAACCTTCATCGCCAAGCGCAGATTGTTGTTGGCAAGCGAAGAATAGCGCCCCATTTCATTGGGCTGTGCACCGTAGATCTTTACCTCCTGATGACTGGACAGCGCCTGATCCGCTGCCTGCAGCAGCTCGGCCCCGCTCTCCTGTATACGATGGCTGATGCGGCGGTAGCGCTTTGCCACTTTGTTCATCACCCACGCCAAAGGTGGTGCCAGGACGAAGATGGCCAGCGTCACCTGCCAGCTGTAATAGAACATCATTATCAGCGAGCCTAGGGCCTGCAACGATTGCTGCAACACCACCTTCATCGCATCGATCGCAGCCTGCGCCACCTGATCGCTGTCAGAACCGAGCCGGACCAACATCGACGGGACGGGTTCGCCATCGAAGCGTTGACCGGGTAGACGAAGATACTTGCCAAGCACACGCACGCGCAGATCACGAGCGATGCTGCGCGCAGCCTTGCCCATGCCCATGTCGGTCAGGTAGCCCGCAGCGCCACGCACCAGAAACAAGCCGATGACAGCCAGTGGCATCCAGGGATTGATGTCCTCCGGATTCACCAGGTTGTTGGTGATCGGGCTCATCAATGCCAAGAAACCCATGCCTGCGCCAGCTTCAATCAGCATGCCCACACCGGCGACCAACAACAGCGCCCGATAGGGTTTGGCAAAAGCAAGCAGGCGCTTGTAGACCTTCCAGGCCGAGGCGTTGTCACTCATTGCTTGGCTTCCGGCGCGGTGGCAATCGCAATCCGGCGGAACCCGAGCTGACCCAACGCGTCCTGCGCGGTGACCACGGCTTGATAGGGCGTGCGCGCATCGGCACGCAGCAGCACGCTCTGCTCGCGGTCAGTACCGGCCAGCTGCGTGATGATCTGCTTCAGCGATTCAATGTCGGTGCGCAGCACTTCCTGATCGTTGACGAAGTAACGGCCGTCGGCATTGACCAGCACGCTCAGCGAGCTCTGCGGTGCGCTGGTCTTCTGCTCGCTGGCCGTGGGCAACTGCACCTGCAGCGTCGAGCGCGCATCAAAGGTGGTGGTGACCACGAAGAAAATGATCAGCACCAGGATCACGTCGATCAAGGGCACCAGATCGATATGCGGCTCATCCTGCGTGCGATTGCTACCAATCCGCATGTGCTCAGGCCTTCTCGGTCGCTGCCGGACGCGGCGCGGCAGCCTTGCTGGCAGCCATCACTGCTGGACGGCCATCGAGCGCATCCAGCAACGCACTGGCTTCTTGCTCCATCTCGATCACATAGCCATCAATCAGGCCACGGAAATAGCGATGGAACATCAGGGCCGGGATCGCCACCATCATGCCGGTCGCAGTGCAGACCAAGGCCTTGCCGATACCGCCGGCGAGCTGGCCCACATCGCCCACGCCGTGATCGAGGATGCCCAGGAACATCTGGATCATGCCGACCACGGTGCCCAGCAAGCCCAGCAGCGGGCCAGCCGAGGCGATGGTGCCCAGCGCATTGAGGAAACGGCCCATCCGGTGTACCAGGTGGCGACCAGTGTCTTCGATGCGTTCGCGGATCTGGTCACGCGGGCGGTTGCGCGCTTCGAGCGCAGCGGCCAGCAAGGCACCGAGCGGCGAGTTGGCACGCAGGGAGTCGATATGCGAGGCGTCCAGCTTACCGCGCGCAGCCCAGTTGCGGACCTCCTGGCCCAGACCCGGCGGCAGCACCTCGTTACGGCGCAGGCTCCAGAAACGCTCCAGGACGATCGCCAAGGCCAGCACGCCCAACAACAGCAACGGCACCATCGGCCATCCGCCGGCTTTGACCAATTCCCACACGTTTCAACCCTCCGGCGCCGTGGCCGCGTATTTGATGTCGGATAGGATAGCAGCCGCCCGCGCCCGCTCAGCGGCGTCCCATGACCTTGTACGCCAGATTCTGCGCTCACGCAGCTGCAAGCCCCGCTTGCCCAGCCAGACATGCAGCGCCCCGCTCTCGGCCGTGGTCAGCACCTCGGCCCCGGACCGCTGCCAGCGGGCCACCACGTCACCGCGCGGGTGGCCGAAGCGATTCCCATGGCCACTGGAGATCAGCGCCAGTCGCGCGTCGGTTGCCGCGACGAAGCGATGACTGGAGGACCCGCCGCTGCCGTGGTGGCCAACCAGCACAACATCCGCCTGCAATTTGGCCAGCATGTGCTTGAGCAGGCGCTGTTCAATCACCTCACCGATATCGCCAGTCAACAACGCGGCCCCGTGCGCGCCCTGTACCCGCAGCACGCAACTGGACTCGTTCCCCATATACGGGAAGGCTGGCGTGGGGTGCAGGAATTCAAACCTCACGCCATCCCAGCGCCAGACCTGGCCTGCCGCGCAGGCCATTCCAGCCCCGCCCGCGTCCAGCGCCAGGCCAGGCGGCATCAGTACCGCCGCCGGCGGCAGTACAGCCTGCACCGCCGGCAGCCCTCCCGCATGATCATGATCGCCATGACTGATCACCAGCCGATCAAGGCGCCGTACACCCAAGGCTCGCAACGCTGGCACCACCACGCGTTCGCCAGCATCAAAACCATCGGCCACCGCAGGCCCGGTATCGAACAGCAAGCTGTGGTGACGTGTACGCACCAGCACCGCCAGGCCCTGACCCGCATCCAAGGTAACAAGCTCGAACTCGCCCGGGCCTGGCCTGTCCCACCATGGCAGGCACAGCGGCAGCCAAAGCAAGGCGGCAAAGCACTTGCCGGGAATCCCCGCTGGCAACAACAGCCAGACCGCGCCGAGTAACGCCAACGGCACTGCAAACCATGCCGGCTCGGGCAACCACCACAGTGAATAGCGGCCACTACCCAACACCTCGAACAGCGGCCAACTCAGATCGAAGCACCATGCCGAGGCGCGCCAGGCCAAACCTCCCGCTCCCGCCCAGATCGCCTCCAGCGCGGTGCCCATCAATGCCAACGGCACCACCACCAGGCTCCACCACGGGATCGCCACAAGATTGGCCACAGGCCCGATTGCCGATGCCTGGCCAAACAGCATCACCGTCAGCGGCAACAACCCCAGCGTCGCCACGCGCTGCGCCGACAGAAAGCCCCACAACCAATGCACACGTTCCGGCAGGCACCACAACAACCACGCCACTCCGGCAAAGCTGAGCCAGAACCCCGCCGTCAACACCGACAGCGGCGCCGGAATCAGCACCGCCAAGGCTGCCAGCGCCAGCGTACCTGCCACATCCACCGGCCTGCGACCGAGCCGCGCCAGCACCACCACCGCAACCATCAGCACGGTGCGCACTGTCGGCAAACCGAATCCGGCCACCGCCGCATACACCGTTGCGCCGAACAGCGCGCCGATGGCGACTGCCTGCGGACGCGGACAGTACCGACCAAGCCACGGCAACAGCCGCCAGAGCCCTGCCACCAGCCATGCGGTGCATAGCGCAACCATTCCGACATGGAATCCCGAGATCGCGATCAGGTGTGTCAACCCGGTCGCCCGCAACACCTGCCAGTCCTTCTCGCCCAGCCCGCGGGTATCTCCCAACGCCAAGGCCTGTACATAGCGCGAGGAGGTGGCTGGCACCAGCGCAGCAATGCGTGCGGCCATGTGTTCACGCCATGCGAGCACACCCGCGGCAGTCGACAGTCGCTGCGGCATTGGCGCCTGGCGAACAACGCCACTGGCAGCAATGCCTTGAGCCAGGGCATGTTTCTCTGCATCGAAGCCACCGGGGTTGACCAAGCCACGCGGGCCGCGCAAACGCAGGCCCATCTGCCAACGCTCACCTGCGTGCAACTGCATGCGCGCGCCTGGCTGCTTCGCGCCGAAGTCGTCGTACCAGGACACCTGCAGCAATCGTCCGCGCAGATCTGCAGGCAGGTCAGTGTGCGTATCCAGCCGCAGGTGAAAGCGAGTGCGCCGCGTTTCGTGCTGGGGAAGCGTGCTTACAACACCGGTCAGGGTGAGCTCCTGCGCCTCCCTTGTCAGTGCCAACTGTTGATCCAAACTCCAGCCTACCTGCAGGCAGGTCCAGCCGAACCCGGCCAGCAATGCGCCCAGCCAGCGCCAGCGCGGGGTTGCCAGCCATAGCAGTATTCCTGCCAGTAGAGCGATCCAGCGCGGCGTTGCTGGAGGCAGAGCTGGCGTCAGGATGGCGGTACAGATACCGGCCAATAAACAGGTGGCCACGGCCTTGCCGGCGACGGCGATGTTTCGCTGGCTTGGTTGCGGGCAATCCGTGCCTGGTTGAACCGCCATGTTCGTATCCGTTTACGCCGTTATCAATGCTGGCAGACGGATGCCAGCGCTGCATCGGCAGAAACGGGTAATGACGGATCAGGATTGGCAGGTGGCGACTGTAGAGTCGTAGAGATGCTGCCTCGCACGAGCCTGTAGTGGGGGGGGGGGGGGGGGGGGGGGCGCGGGGGGGGGGGGCGTGGGTGGGGGGGGGGGGCGGGCCGGGCGGCCGGCGGCGGGGGGGCGCGGCGGCCGGGGCCACCGCGGCACGCCGGG
>NZ_JBRREF010000100.1:0-16300 GCF_056760135.1 Stenotrophomonas sp. STEN023
CGCCCCCCCCCACAAAAAACACACCCCCCCCCCCGCTCGGGGTGCGGGCGCCCCCCCCCCCCCCCCCCCCCCCCCGGCCCGGGTACCGCAGCACCGGAGCACCGCTTGAGCAAATGGAAACCCGACTCTGACCCCGGTTTTTGCTTACTTCAGCGCCGCGGTATCCACCAGCACCAGCTCGGAGTCTTCCAGTGCGGTGATGCGGATGCTGCTCTCGCCGGTGATGGCTGCGCCATCGCGGGCCTCCAGCAGCACGCCACTGACCTCGACCTTGCCGGTGTTCGGCACCAGGTAGCCGTAACGGTTGGCGTCGGTGAAGTGGTACTCGGTGCTCTCGCCGGCCTTCAGCGTCGCGCCCAGCACGCGGGCATTGGCGCGGATCGGCAGTGCATCGTCATCACCTTCCATACCGCTGGCCAGGGTGATGAAGCGGCCCGAGCGCTCGCCCTTGGGGAAGGGCTTGCTGCCCCAGGACGGCTTGCCACCGCGCTGGTCGGGGAAGATCCAGATCTGGAAGATCTTGGTGACACCTGCTTCCAGGTTGTATTCGGCGTGGCGGATGCCGGTGCCGGCGCTCATCACCTGCACGTCGCCGGCTTCGGTACGGCCCTGATTGCCCTGATCGTCCTTGTGGCTGATTGCACCTTCGCGGACGTAAGTGATGATTTCCATCTCGGCATGCGGGTGCGGCGGGAAGCCGGTGCCGGGCTGGATGATGTCGTCATTCCAGACCCGCATCGTGCCCCAGTTCATGCGCTTGCTGTCCTGGTACTCGGCAAACGAAAAATGGTGCTTGGCATCGAGCCAGCCGTGATTGGCTCCACCAAGGCTGGCAAATGGGCGACGTTCAATCATGGCGTTCTCCTGAAGGCGGTGGGGTTTCGATGTGGGAAAGTCTAGGCCTGCACCTCGATGCAGAGAATAGAAAGTATGGAAATGCATTCTTTCCATTTATGAGATGATCGCCCCGCCCTGCCCTGCGAGCCGCTGCCATGAACCGCCTGCCTGACCTGGAAGCCTGGGCCATCTTCGCCAAGGTCGCCGAAGCCGGCTCCTTCGCCCGCGCCGCCGAGGAGCTGCAGCTGTCGCAGGCCACCGTCTCCAAGGCCATCACCCGCCTGGAGATGCGCATCGGCACCAGCCTGTTCCATCGCACCTCGCGGCGCATGTCGCTGACCGCTGCCGGTGAAGCGGCGTTGGATCGGGCAGCACGCATCCTCGACGAGGGCGAGGCGGTGGAAGCCGAAGCAGCCGATCGTTCGGCGGCGCTGCGCGGCCTGATCCGGCTGGCGGCACCGATGTCGTTCGGCGTGTCGCGGCTGGCACCGTTGCTGCCGGGGTTCATGCAGGCGCATCCGGACGTGGAGCTGGATATCCAGCTCAGCGACCAGATGGTGGATCTGGTGGCCGAGCGCTTCGACATGGCGCTGCGCATCTCCACGCTGGCCGACTCCAGCCTGCGCGCACGCCAGCTATGCCAGGTCCGCATCCTGCTGGTCGGGTCGCCGGCCTACTTCGAGGCACACGGGCGGCCCACCCACCCGCGTGATCTCGCCCAGCATCGCGGTTTCCAATACAGCTATACCCGCAGCGGCAACACCTGGCGCTTCCGCCACCCGCGCCACGGCGAGTTCGCGCAGACCGTGCCGCGCCAACTGCAGGCCAACAATGCCGAGATATTCGATGCCGCCCTGCAGGCAGGGCTTGGCCTGGCCTTGCAGCCGGAATTCCTGGTCTGGGAACAACTGCGCGATGGCCAGCTGCAGACCGTGATGGACGACTGGAAGGTCGAGCCTTTGGCGCTGAGCATCATCTCCCCGCCCGGCCTGCACCGGCCGGCACGGGTACAGGCTTTGATCGATTACCTGGCGCAGCGCCTGGAGAAGGAACCTTGGGCGGCAACCCCTGCCACTCCGTGATTCTGGCTATTCTTGTCGCTTCCCTACTGGTCAAGCCGGCCACATCACGCATGGAGCATTGATGAAAGCACTTTGGATCACGACGTTGTTGCTGGTTGGCCTCCTGCCAAACGCTGCGCGTGCCGAACAGACACCTGAAGACGTCGGTCGCGCCTACAAGGAAGCAATCAACGCGCGCGGCATGGCCGCAATGACGGATTTCATCCATCCGGAGGAATTGCAGCGGTTCAAGTCCATGTTCGCGCCATTGCTGACCGAAGAGCAGACCGAAAGCAGCGCTGCACTCCTGCATATCTACTTCGGCGGCGATGCATCCGTTGAGAGCGTTCGCCAAATGCCCGCAGACACCTTCATGGCCGGCATCATGAAGTTCGCTGAAGCACAGATGGGAGGTGCTGCCGTGCAGATCGAGGAGCAGCAGTTCCTTGGATCCGTAAACGAAGGCGCCCTGGTTCACATGGTCACCCGCAACACGGTCAGCATCGGTGCCATACGCCTCACAAAAATGGAGGTTGTCAGCATGAGGCCCTACGGCGATAGCTGGCGAATGTTGCTCTCCGGCGACGTGGAAGGCATGGCCAACGCCATCCGCGCCAGATTTGAGAAAGGCACCGCTGAACAGCTCAAGTGAGTAATTTGATGGGGCGGCCTGCATGGCTGCACCATCAGCGTGCCGTCGGGTACGCCAGCATCACCACCAGATCGTCCTCGCCGGTCTGTTGCAGGGCATGGCTGCTGCCGCTGCGGGTAAGCAGAGCGTGGCCGGGGCCGACCTCGTATTGCTTGCCGTCCAGCACGTACAGACCGCGACCGCTGACGATGTAGTAGATCTCGTCCTTGTGCTGCGGGTGCAGGCCGATGCCCGCGTCTTTGTGCAGCACGCGCTTGCGCATCACAAACGGTAGATCGCCTACGTCGGCGAAGAACGAGTAAGCGGTGGTTGGACCGGCACCGCCGTGCGGACCAGGTTGCTGGCGGCCGATGTCCTGTTCGCGGATGACCTGTGAACCGTGCGGGTTGCCTGCATCCTGCTTTGGTGTGGCAACTGCAGGGGCTGCGGCGCTCGGCGTAGGGTTCGCAGCGCCCTGCCCTGCGCTGATAGCACCACAATCGATGTCACGCTTGAGCGTGGGCTTCAGTTGTGGCGCTATCTCCACCCAACCGCGCATCACCAGACACGCCACCGCGGTTGCACCGGCAACGCTGAAATGGGTGCCATCGGCTTTGTTCTGCTCGGGCACGAACATGAAATAGGGCTTGGCGCCCTGCTCGCCCAGCGCGCGTATCCACGCCATCGAACTCGCATTGAGATCAATCAGCTGCACGTCCTGCGCTTTGGCGACCTGCTTCATTGCCAGCGTGTAGCGACCGTGCGTGTCGAGCAACGCACCGAAATCGTAGAGCAGGCGTGCGACCGGCGTGATCAGGATGGGCGTTGCACCTTTTGCGCGTGCGGCGGCGATGTAGCGTGAGAGGAACTGTTGATAGTCGCTGTCTGGATCGGTGTAGCGCGTGGCGTCTTCCAGCTTGGCATCGTTGTGACCGAACTGGATCAGCAGCACATCACCTGGCTGCAATTCCTTTTCGATTGCGTCCAGCCGCCCTTCGGCGATGAAGCTGCGGGTGCTGCGGCCGCCGACGGCGTGGTTGCGCACCTGCCATTGGCTGTCGTCGAGCCAGCTCTGCAGCGTCTGGCCCCAGCCGGCTTGTGGCGCGCGTTCCGGGCCATAGCTGGCGGCGGTGGAGTCTGCTGCTATGAAGACGCGATGGGGAAGTTCGTTGGCTTTGGCGCTGGCAAAGAAAGCGCTTAGGAGGATGGGGAGAGAAGCTGAGGTCTTCATGCTTTGCTGTTCACCTTGAAGCCCCTTTCCCCTTGTGGAGAGGGGTTGGGGAGAGGAAACGTGATCGAAGATCGCAGGCTTGATGGGTTCCAGCACCAAGAAGCACGCGTGCGATGCACGCCTCCCCTCCTCCGCCCCCCGCCTCCGCGGGGGCAGGCTCTTCGGGCACCTTCTCCCACAAGGGGAGAAGGGCTGGTATCCAACATTGCGAATGAGTCGCTGGGTGCATCGCTATCCACAAACAACAAGGGCGCCCGCAGGCGCCCTTGTCTGCCCGCAAGGGCGCTACTACGTGCGTGGGCTTACTTGCCCAGCACGCTCTTCACGTAGGCGACGATGTTCTCGTCCTGCGCGTTGTCGAAGAACGCCTTCTGGAAGCGCTCACCGCCAACGGCCTGCTTGACCAGTTCCTGGTCGATGGACTTCAGGCCCTCGACGAAGTCCTTGGAGGCGCCCTGCTTCACCTGCGCCAGGATACCGGCATTGGCCATCTGCGATTCCTTGCGCTCAGCCGGGTAACCCTGGCCGCGCTCACCGGCAAATGCCTTCTCGAAGATGTAACGGATGTTGATTTCCGCGCCCCAGCCGAAGCCCTTGGCGAACGGCAGTGCCAGCGCGTTGCCGCTGTTGACCTGGGCGAACAGGAAGGCATCGGTCGGCTCGATGCAGTAGCCGCAGTACACGCCCGGCCATGCATTGAGCGACATCATCGCGCCCTGCCCGGTGCCGCAGCCGGCAACCACGAAATCCACGGCCTTGGCGTTGAGCAGCAGCGCGGCGCAGATGCCGAGGTGGATGTAGGTCAGGCGGTGATCATTGTCACCGTCCATGCCGACGTTGAACACATCGTGGCCCTGTGCGACGGCGACGGTGTTGAGCTGTTCCAGCACCACCGGGTTCTTGGCGGCCTGGCTGAACTCCTGCATCAATGCGATTTTCATTGCGTGACTCTCGATTAGGGGGAAACGTTGTTGGTGATGAGGTGGAAGCAAAAGCAGAAGCTCCCCTCATCCGCCCCTTCGGGGCACCTTCTCCCGCGTGCGGGAGAAGGGAAATCTGTGCTGCGCGCGACTGCAGCTTGGCTGCCTGCGCTCGCTATCGCTGTGGCTGTGGCTGTCGCTGCCGCGCCTGCCTTTGCTTCTGCCTTTGCTTCTGCCTTTGCTTCTGCCTTTGCTTCTGCCTTTGCTTCTGCCTTTGCTTCTGCCTTTGCTTCTGCCTTTGCTTCTGCTGTTGCTTCTGCTGTTGCTTCTGCTGTTGCTTGTGCTGTTGCTTGTGCTGTTGCTTCGGCTGTTGCTTTGGCTTTGGCTTTGGCTTTGGCTGTTGCTTCTGCTCCTGCCTTGGCTCTTGCTTTCCCCTCTCCCGCCTGCGGGAGAGGGGTAGGGGTGAGGGCGCTTCTGGCTCTTCAGCTTTACGCTTCTTACCAGCCTCTCAACTGCGCCCCACCACCTTCAATCCTCAGCGCGCCAACCAACCACCATCCACCGGGATGATCGCGCCGTTGACGTAATCCGACGCGCTCGAAGCCAGGAACACCGCCGTGCCACCCAGGTCTTCCGGCTTGCCCCAGCGGCCGGCCGGGATGCGGTCCAGGATCGCCTTGTTGCGGTCTTCATCAGCACGCAGCTGCGCGGTGTTGTCGGTGGCCATATAGCCCGGGGCGATGGCGTTGATGGTCACGCCCTTGCCTGCCCACTCATTGGCCAGCAGGCGGGTGATGCCGGCAATGCCGCTCTTGGAAGCGGTATACGACGGCACCCGCACGCCGCCCTGGAAGGACAGCATCGAGGCGATGTTGATGATCTTGCCGCTGCCCTGGGCGATGAACTGCTTGCCTGCGGCCTGGCTCATGAAGAACGCGGACTTGATGTTGACGTTCATCACGTCGTCCCAATCCTTCTCGCTGAAATCCACGGCGTCGGCACGGCGGATCAGGCCGGCGTTGTTGACCAGGATGTCGATGCGGCCCAGGCCGGCGATGGTCTCGGCAACCACGCGCTCAACCGGCTCGATGCTGATCAGGTTGGCTTCGATGTTGAGGAAACGGCGGCCCAGCGCGCGCACCTTCTCGGCGGTCTCGTCGGCCGGGACGATGCCGGCACCTGCAATGTCGGCACCGGCGGCGGCCAGCGCCAACGCGATGCCCTGGCCCAGACCGGTATTGGCACCGGTTACCAGGGCGACCTTGCCTTCGAGACTGAATGGATTCGTCATGCTGTTCCTCTCCCAGAGCGGTAGTTCGGTAGTGCTGCCGGCGGCGGGTGCCGGAGCGGGGCGATGGCGCCGGGACGGTCCCGGTCAGCGCATCTGTCCAGTGGCCCGCCGCTGCAATCCGCGGGCCTGCCGGGCGATTCTAGCCAATTATGGAAACCGGTGTCATTTTGCACTGCAAGATAAGTGGTTTCCGTTACAAAACAAAAACTTGGGGTGAATCAGTCCTGCGGCGGCTGGCAGGAATCGCGCACGATCAGATGCGGGCGCACGCTGGCCATCGGCATGGCGGTCTTGCCCTCGGGCTGGATCAGCATCGCAGCCGCTGTTCTCCCGGTGTCACGGGTGTTGCGGCGTACCGAGGTCAGCGACGGCCACAGCCGTGAGGCCAGCGGGCTGTCGTCGTAACCGACAATCGACAATTCGCGTGGAATGCTGATGCCGGCACGCATGGCGACCTTGTAGACGCCGGCAGCCATTTCATCGTTACCGGTGAAGATCGCGGTCGGGCGCTGCTTGCCCAGCAACAGCTTCTCAGCGGCAGCTACACCCGATTCAAAGGTGTAACCGGCCTCGATGATGCGTGCCGGTGGCAGCTCGATGCCGCGTCGCTGCAGTGCTTCCAGAAAGCCCGAGGTGCGTTCGTGCGCCGAACGATACGCGGTGGGGCCGGTGATCAGGGCGATGTCGCGGTGACCCAGCGACAGCAGGTAATCGGCCGCTTCGGCGGCGCCGTCGCGGTCATGGGTGATCACCATCTGCGAGGTTTCATCCAGCGGCAGGGCGGCGATGCGGGTGAAGCGGCAACCGATCTCGTCCAGCATGTCGGCCAGTGCCTGGTCTTCGGACGCGCGTGGCACCAGGATCACGCCGTGCAGCTTCTGCTGCTGCACGAAGCGCTTCACGCCCTCGATATAGCCGGGGCTGCGGGTGTCGCAGGGGTGCACCACCAGCTCGAAGCTGGAGCCACGCAGCGCGTCCAGCGCGCCGTTCTGCATGTCCACCACGTATTGCGCGGTGGGGTTGTCGTAGACCATGCCGATCAGGAACGAGCGCCGGAACGCCAGCCCACGCGCCAGCGGATCAGGCGTGTAGCCGACCTCGCGCATCAGCGCTTCAACCTTGTCGCGGGTGTCTTTGCGCACCAGCGGTGAGTTGTTGATGATCCGCGAGACCGTCTTCTTGGAAACACCCGACAGCCGCGCGATGTCGTTGATGGTTGCGGGCCGCCCCAGTGACTGGGGCGTGGTGGCGGCGTCGGCTTTCTTGCGCAAGGCGATGTCCTTGAAACCGTTCATGACGGGCATTCTATCGGGCCGCACTCAATCCAGAGCACGGTAGCGGAACTGGCGGAAGTGGACCTTGCCGTTGCCGGCGGCATAGATGGCCGGCTTCAGTGCAAGGAATTTCCCCGCCACATTGTGATGGTAGCCGGAGACTTCCATCTGAACAGGATACTTCTGCCAGCTGTGGCCGTCCTTGGAGGTGTGGACGGTGAGGATGTGGCGGTTGTTGGTGACCCGCAGCCACAGCTTGCCGCCGGTAGCGCTGGGCTGGGGCCGGGTAGGGCGCTCCTCGCCGTAGCGGTGCAGGATGAACTGCTCGCCATTGCTGCCCACGCCGGCATACAGGCGGTCACTGTAATACAGCAGGGCACCGCCAAAGGCGCCCGGCTCGATGTCCATTTCCACGTCGAACTGATAGGCGACGTCACCGGCAATGGCAGTCAGCGGTGAGCTGTCACGCGGGGTCGTGCCCTTGCCCTGCAGGCGCATGCCGTCCTTGTCGAAGGACAGCCGCTGGTACTCGTCACGGGCCGGGTTGAAGAACGACCATTGCGGGCCGAGCTTGCCGCCCTTGAAGTCATCGGACAGCGCCATGCCGTGTGGCAGCGCCTCGCCGGAAGGCTTGAGCAGCGGCGCACCCAGATCGCCGCCCTTGGCCACGAACCAGCCATCGTCGGTCCATTCGATAGGCTCCAGCAGCATCTGCCGGCCCAGCGTCCAGTAACCGTTCTCGTAGCCGTGGTACATCATCCAGCCGCGGCCATCGGTGCCCTCGATCAGGGTCGCATGGCCACGCGACCACCACGGCTCGGCGCGATCGACGGTGCGGGTGATCGGGTTGTTGGGTGCGTTCTCCCACGGCCCATGGATCGAGCGCGAGCGTGCGGTGATGACCATGTGCCCGGTCGGCGGGCCGGCGGTGCCGCCGACCGCGGTGGTCATGTAATACCAGCCATTGCGCTGGCTGATCTTCGGGCCTTCCTGGGCGTAGGACTCCACGTCCCAGCTTTCCGGGTAACGCCAGCCGTCATAGACATGCCTGGGCTTGCCGACCACGCTCAGGCCGTCATCGCTGATCTGCACGTAGTCGCCGCCGGACAGGAACAGGTAGCGCTTGCCGTCCTCGCCTACGGCGTGGCCGGGGTCGATGTAGCCGGACAGGCCGATGTCGATCGGCTCGCTCCACGGCCCCTTGATGTCATCAGCCCAGACCACGAAGTTGCTGCGCGAATCACCGGTGCGCGCCGGGAAGTAGATGAAGTAGCGGCCCTTGTGCTTGATGATGTCCGGCGCCCAGATCGCGCCGACGTTGGTGGTGATGGCATGGCCCAGCGGCTGCCAGTTGACCAGGTCGCGCGAATGCCAGATCGGCAGGCCGGGATAGGCATCGAAGGAGGACAGGGTGAGGTAGTAATCATCACCGTCCTTGAGCACCGACGGATCCGGGTGGTCGCCGGCCAGCACCGGGTTGAGGAAGCTGCCATTGCCCAGATCGGCCATGCGCTGGTGCTCGATGCCACGCTTGGGACTGGTCGGTGCTTCTGCAGCCCAGGCCGACACGGCGGCCAGCAGGCATGCGCTGGCCAGCGCGGCCAGGGTACGGGTCACGTTCATCGACATCTCCAGGTTGAAGGCGCGGCGGATACGCCAGCGTCAAACCACGGCTGCGGACAGGCGCGAACCTGTCCGCAGCGTGCATGCATCAGCTACGCAGCAAGGCCGGCAGCCACAGCGACAGTTCGGGGAAGAAGGTCACGATCAACAGCACCAGCAGGCCGGCCATCCAGAACGGCCAGATGGTCTTCATGCTTTCGCCGACGCTGATCTTGCCGATGGCAGTACCGATGAACAGCACCGAGCCCACCGGCGGCGTGACCAGGCCGAGGCCGCCGGTCAGCACCAACACCAGACCGAAGTGGATCGGGTCGATGCCATAGGCCTTGGCCACCGGCAGGAAGATCGGCGTGCAGATCAGGATCATCGGCGCCAGGTCCATGAAGGTGCCCAGCAACAGCAGCATCACCACGATCATCAACAGCACCATGTACTTGCTGTGGGCGAAGGACTGCAGGAAGTCCACCGCCGCCGCCGGCACCTGCAGGTAGGCCAGCAACCAGCCGAACACGGCAGCGGTGGCGATCACGAACAGGATCACACCGGTGCTGCGCGCGGCATGGATGACGGTCTCGAAGAACTCCTTGATGCGCAGCTGGCGGTACAGCACGGTGGTCACCAGCAAGGCGTAGACCACGGCGATTGCAGCCGACTCCACCGCGGTGAAGATACCGGCGCGGATACCGAAGAAGATCAGGCCGACCAGGCCGAGGCCGGGCAGGGCGGCAACCAGCCGCAGCAGCACCGCGCGCCAGCCCGGGAAGGCTTCCACGCCGTAACCACGGCGACGCGCGACCACGTAGCCGGTGATCATCAATACCACCGTCATCAGCAAGGCCGGCACGATGCCTGCGGCGAACAGATCGGCGATGGACAGGCCACCACCGGCCGCAGCCGAGAACAGGATCAGGTTATGCGAGGGCGGTACCAGCAGCGCCACCAAGGCGGCGGTGATGCTGACGTTGACCGCGAAGTCACGGTCGTAACCGCGCTTGACCATCTGCGGAATCATCGTGCCGCCAACCGCCGAAACGTCGGCAATGGCCGAGCCGGACACGCCGCCGAAGAACAGCGAGGACAGGATCGAGACCTGGCCCAGGCCACCGCGCATGCGCCCAACCAGCGAGGAGGCCAGCGAAATCAGACGCTCGGAAATACCGCCGCGCATCATGATTTCACCGGCGAAGATGAAAAGCGGAATGGCGATCAGCGAAGCCGAACCGGTACCGGCGGAGATCTGCTGCACCAACACGATACTGGGGATATCCAGGTACAGCAGGGTGGCCAGCGCAGCGGCAGCCAAGGCATAGGCTACCGGCACGCCGATCAACAACAGCACGCCGAATACGGCGAAAAGAATTGCGATACCCATGACTCAGCGGTCCCCTTCAGCAGCGTTGGCAGCGGTGCCGGCGCCTGCGCGCAGCGACAACAGCAGGCGATTGAGTGCGAACACCGCCATCAGCGCACCACCGATGCTCAGCGGCAGGTAGTTCACGCTCTGCGGCAGGTTGGCACCGGCGGTCTTGATGTGCAGGCCGTCCAGCCACAACACCCAACCCCACCAGGCGAGGAAGCCACCGATGGTGCCGACGATCAGCGGCACCAGCGCATCGATCAGGCGCTTGACCAGCGGGTGCATCTGCTCGGCCAACAGGAAGAAACCGAAATGGCGGTTGGTATACACACCGGCCGCCGCACCCATGCTCATCGTCGTGCTCAGCAGCAACAGCGTGACCGGTTCGGTCCAGCTCGGTGAATCATTGATCACATAGCGGGCGAAGACCTGCCAGCCCTGCACCACCACCAGCCCAAGCAGGGCGGCGACGGCGATGTAGATGACCACGTCGGCAACTTTCTCCAGCACGCGCTGGAGTCCTGCCGGGGCCGCTTGTACGTTGGAATCAGACATCGGTACGGCCCCCTCAGGCGAAGTCGCGGATGCGACGGTGCAGCGCGGCGATATCGGCCTGCTGCAGGTAGTCACGCAGCAGCGGTTCGGCAGCGGCGCGGAACGCCGGCATGTCGACCGCGTTCGACTTCACCCCGGACGCCAGTACCGCCTCGCGGGCCTTGTCTTCGGATGCGTCCCAGGCGGTACGCATCACCTGCACCGATTGACGCGCCAGATCGACCAGCAGGCGACGATCGGATGGGGTCAGTGCATCCAGACTGCGGCGCGACATCAGCAGGATGTCCGGCGCGTACGAGTGCTGGCTTTCCGACCAGTAATGCGCGGCCTCGAAATGCCGGCTGGAGTGGAAGCTGCGCATGTTGTTCTCGGCGCCGTCGATCATGTGCGTCTCCATGCCGGAGAACGTGTCGCCCAGCGACATCGGCGTGGGATTGGCACCGAACAGACGCATCAGCTGCAGGAAGATATCCGAGCTGGCCACGCGCAGCTTCAAGCCGTGCAGGTCCTTGGGCGTGATGATCGGGTGCTTGGTGTTGTAGAAGCTGCGCGCACCAGAGTCGTAGACCGCCAGGCCGACCAGTTCGCGGGTTTCAAAGCCCTGCAGCACCGCATCGGCGATACCGCCATCGAGCGCGCGGCGCATGTGTTCGACCGAGTCGAAGACATACGGCAGGCACAGCGCGCGGGTCAGCGGGAACGCATTGTTGAGCGCGCCGGAATAGACGCGGGTGATGTCGATGGCACCGAAGCGGGCCATGTCGATCGCCTCGGACTCACGGCCGAGCTGGCCGGAGTGGAACTGGTTCAAACCCAGGCGGCCACCGGTTTCGCGCAGCAGCTGTTCGCCGATCCACTTCACCGCAGTGACCGTCGGGTAGTCGGCCACATGCACGTCGGTGGCGGTCAGCAGCTGACTGCCGCCGGCCGCACCCTTGCCGCCGCCAGAGCAGGCGGCAAGTACCGGTACGGCCAATGCCCCCATGCCGGTTTTGAGAAAGCCTCTTCGAGTAACCATAGCGCCCTCCAACGCGTTGCTACCGTGGCGGTCGGGATTACCCGGCCGGCACGGCCTTGCAGGAAATGTCGCCGTAACCGGCGAAGCGAATCAATGCCTGTTGGCCCACGGCGATGTCGTGGATGCCGGTGGCATTGCCGGTAGCGATCAGTTCGCCCTTCTTCAAGGGCCGGCCACGCTTGGCCGAACGCGACAGTGCGAAGGCATAGGCCGCACGCAGGCCGCCGGGCAGGGTGGTGGCGCCACCGGTGCCGACCACCACGCCGTCGATCTCGGTCTGCGCACGCAGTTCCGGCTCATCACAGCGGGTCCAGTTCGGCACTTCGCCACCCAGCACCAGGCCGTTGTTGTTGCCGAAATCGGACACCACCACGCGCGGACCGAGCACATTGATGGTCTTCAGCGGGCTGCTGGCCACTTCCACGCCGATATAGAGCTTGGCCGGCAGCGCTTCGGCTTCTTCCGGGGTCCAATCGAGCTTGTCGGCCGGTGCATCGGCCAGCAGTTCCAGCACGTACTCGGCTTCCACCGCGGCAAAGCCGCCAGCAGCCTCAAATACCGGGATCTCCACGATGCTACCGGTAGCATTCCAGAGATTGCGTTTGAAAATCGGGCCGAGCAGGCGGTCGTCGCCGGAGCTGTCGCGGCGTTCGGCGGCGATATAGCCCACCTTCCAGCCGACCACGCTGTCATCCCAGCGGCCGATCGCCAGATCCTGCACCTGATAGGCGGTGACCAGGTCGTCCGGGATCGCACCGGGGAAATCCGGAAGCGAACGGCCATCGCGGCGTGCTTCCACAAAAGTGCGGGCAATCTCGTCCAGCGCGGCTGGCGCCTGCGGCTGGCTGCCTTGGTCGTTGCTCAAGTGCGTCTCCTGGTGACTTTGCTGCACTGCCCATCGACAGTGCTGTGACTGGCTGTATAAGGTAAACCGGTGTCATCTGACAATGTGCACTGCACCAGAACCTGTACCACGCCCTCAGCCAAGACCTGACCGCTACGCCCATGATTCGACTGAAACCCTTGTTGCAGCTGGCTTTCGCCGCTTTTGTCGGATTGCTTCCGGCAATCGTATTGGCCGCCACCGATGGTGAACCCGCAGCAGGGTCGGCTGACCGTATCGCGCTGTGGCCGCAAGGCATGGCACCGGGGGACAAGCCGCTGTCGCAGGCGCAACGCATCGTCGAACGCAGCAGCGATCCGGCTTTGCCGGACCGCTATATCGACCATGTCAGCGCGCCCTATCTGGTGGCGTATCGCCCGGCCAAGCCCAATGGCAGCGCCTTGCTGGTGATCCCCGGCGGCGGCTATCAGCGCGTCGTGCTGGACAAGGAAGGCACGGCACTGGTGCCGGCACTGGTGGAGCAGGGTGGAGTAACCCTGTTCGTGTTGCGCTACCGGCTACCGGGCGAAGGCCGTACCGACCGTGAAGCGGCACTCGCCGATGCGCAGCGTGCATTGCGGCTGATCCGCCACCGCGCCAAGGACTGGGGCCTGGACCCGCAGCGCATCGGCACGATGGGTTTCTCCGCCGGCGGACATCTGGCTGCGCGGCTGGGCAATGGCTTTGACCGCAATGTCTATCCACACAGCGACGCAATCGATGCTGAGAGCGCACGTCCCGACTTCCAACTGCTGATGTACCCGGTCATCACGATGCGCGGCGGCGACGTGCATGCAGGTTCACGCGAACGCCTGCTCGGCAGCGCGCCCAGCGACGAACTGCTGCAGCACTACTCGATGCAGCTGCAGGTCCGCGCCGACACACCGCCGACCTTCCTGCTGCATGCCGCCGATGACGAGGTAGTACCGGCAGGCAACAGCCTCCTGTTCTACGACAGCCTGCGCAGCGCAAAGATCAGCAGCGAAATGCATCTGTTCCCACACGGCGGCCACGGCTTCGGCACACGCGGCACAGCGGGCCTCACGACAGCGGCATGGCCACAACTGGCCTTGAGCTGGATGGCATCACAGATACCTCAGCCGAAGTAGCGCTCTCAAGCCCCTCTCCCCTTGCGGGAGAGGGGTTGGGGAGAGGGGGAAACCATCAGCCCCCCGCACCAATCAGCCGCCTGCTAGAAGACAGCCACCATGCCGCAAACCCCAAACAACCCCACCCGCCGCAGCTTCCTCCAGCAAACCACCCTGCTGGCCGCAGCAACCAGCCTTGCCACCCTCAGCAACTCCAGTTGGGCCAACACTCCAGCCAGCCCGATTGCCCGCGTCCGCAGCGGCCGCCTCGCCGGCCAGACAGAATCCGGCACGCACGTATTCCGCGGCATCCCCTACGGCGCCGACACCGCGCCACGCCGCTTCCAGTCGGCCCTGCAGGAGCAGCCCTGGCGCGGCATACGCGATGCGCTCGACTACGCCGCCGCTGCCCCACAGGGCGGCAGCGAAGGCCCGGGCAGCGAGGACTGCCTCTACCTCAACGTGTGGACGCCGGCACTGCGTGACGGCCGCAAGCGGCCAATCCTGTTCTACATCCACGGCGGCGCCTACAACAACGGCTCCGGCAGCGACCCGCTGTACGACGGCGGCAACCTGAGCCGACGCGGCGACGTGGTGGTGGTCACGGTCAATCACCGCCTCAACCTGTTCGGCTACCTGTATCTGGCCCAGCTCGGCGATGGCACGTTTGCCGACTCCGGCAATGTCGGCCAGCTCGACCTGATCCAGGCGCTGCAATGGGTGCGCCAACACGCGGCCGAGTTTGGCGGTGACGCCAACAACGTCACCGTGTTCGGCCAATCCGGCGGCGGCGCCAAGATCGCCACGCTGATGGCGATGCCTGCGGCCAGGGGCCTGTTCCACCGCGCCTGGACGATGAGCGGCCAGCAGGCCACCGCCGCCGGCCCGCGTGCGGCCACGCAACGCGCGCAGCTGGTGCTCGATCACCTCAAGGCTGATCCCGAGGCACTGCGACGCATGCCGATGCAGCAACTGCTGGACGCGGTGAAGGTGCGCGATCCCTCGCGCGTGGAAAACAGCAGCCTCTACGTCGGTCCGGTGCTGGACGCGCGCAACCTGCCGGTGCATCCGTTCTGGCCGCAGGCGCCACAGCAATCGGCGGCCATCCCGATGGTGATCGGCAACACCCACGACGAGACCCGCGCCTTCCTCGGCAACGATCCGAAGAACTTCGAACTGAGCTGGGAGGATTTGCCGGCCAAGCTCGAAGCCCAGCAATACGTGGACCTGCTGCCGTCGGTGGTGATCGCCGAATACCGCCGCCTGTATCCGCAGTACACGCCGTCAGACGTGTTCTTCGCCGCCACCACCGCCGGACGCTCCTGGCGCGGTGCGGTGGAAGAGCTGGAGGCACGTGCGCGCCAGGGCGCACCGACCTGGGCGTATCAGCTGGACGGTTATGACCGTGATGGCGATGCCGCCAGGCTGCGTGCCTTCCATACCCTGGATATCCCGCTGGTGTTCCACAACAACACCCAGCCCGGCTCCCGCACCGGCAACGGTGCGGCGATGCAGCAGCTTGCCGACACGATGAGTGATGCCTTGCTGGCCTTCGCGCGAAGCGGTGATCCCAACCACGCCGGCCTGCCGCACTGGCAGCAATACGGCCTGGAACGCCGACAAACGATGCTGTTCGACACACAAAGCCGGCAGATGGACGACCCGCGCGGCGGCGAGCGGCGGCTCTACCAGCAGGCGCCTTTCATCCAGCGCGGCACCTTCTGACGTCTCCGGCAGATAGTTTCAACGGAATCTTTACCTGCCTTGCCTAGACTGCGGCGATGACATTGCAATCGCCGCATCCCGAATTTGCTGGCCGCCAACGCCTGCTGGACGGTATCGACGCCGCCTTGCAGGCCAGCGATACCCACAGCACGGTCGCCCAGGTGCAGGCCGTGCTGGAACGCGCCATCCGCGATCCGCAGATCGTGCTGCCGGCCTGCGTGCACGCCCCCGTGCACGATCACTACGCACGCCGCGAGATCTACCGCAGCCCGGAACATGGCTACAGCATCATCGCCATGACCTGGGGGCCGGGGCAGGGCACGCCGCTGCATGACCACGATGGCCTGTGGTGCGTGGAGGGCGTATGGCAGGGCAGCTTGGAGATCACCCCATACCGGATGCTGGAGCGCGATGGTGAGCGTTACCAGTTCGCGCCACGCGAGTGCCTGCACGGTTGCAAGGGCAGCGCTGGCAACCTGATTCCGCCGGATGAATTCCATACGCTGCGCAACAGCGACGCCGAGCGGATTGCGATCTCGGTGCACGTCTACCAGCGCGTGATGGAGCGCAGCCACGTGTTCCAGCCGATTGATGACGCCCCACGCTGGTATGCGCGTGAGTGCAAAGAGCTGGGCCTGGATGCGTGACCTGGCGTTTTTTTTAGGAGCGGCGTAAGCCGCGAAGCCAGCAATGCAAGCAACACCGTAGTGGGGGGGGGGGGGGGGGGGGGGGGGGGGGGGGGGGGAGGGGGGAGGGGGGCCGGGCGGGGGGAGACGGGGGCGCGCCGCGCACGCACGACCACGGCC
>NZ_JBRREF010000101.1:0-16196 GCF_056760135.1 Stenotrophomonas sp. STEN023
CCGAACCGCCTCGATCTTGAACTCATCCGTATAACGCTTCGTGCTCATAACCACCTCCGCCTAAGCCATAGTTTATGGCTGCGAGGTGTCTACGAAATCCTGGGCGATTCATCCTGATCTCTCATTCAGAGTTTTATTTATCAGCTATTTTTGGTAAATTTGGTCGTCTAGATTTATCTTGTATGCTGTATATGTACTCAGTCCCGCATTTTCCTAGTTTGGTTTTTGGCGCAAGTGCAGAGAGGCACTTGGGCGGGGTGATGAGGTGAGGTTGCTTACTCAAGTCGCTCTGAGGACGGTCGCGCTCATAGGAACGATTTCCCGCGCGTCTTTTGGTTAGCCTAGTCGCGGAATTCCCGGTCAGAGGAGGGCGTACTTGTCTTGCGCGGACGATTGTGTCGGCGGAGCCTGTCTCGGGTTGACTATGTGTCTGGCCGCGGAATGCGTAAGGACAAGTAGTTCTGTTGGATCTACTATCTTTAAGTGTCCATGCCCTGTTGATAGGTTCGATCGGCGCTCTGGGCGTCAAAGTCGTATGCACTGATTGCTTGAATTGAAGGAAATAATAAGGCGACTGACTTTCTATTATTATCGGTGCGCTCAAGAGTCTATCGCGCTTGCACGCACTGAAAAATGTAATCGAGGCTTCCATCGAGAAAATGCTGGGGGAGGGCCATGCAGGCGGCGAGAGGAATGCACACGCTTGATGAACTATTGCCCCTATCAGTGCACCATCTTGTTGGGTTAGCGGCAACAAGATGCCAAGGTACATCGCAGGGATCTCTGCGATATTTTTCACTAGCCAAGGCAATGCAGTGAAGGTGCCAAACCCACTTCGTTCCCCTTTGCGTCCCATGCAAAAATCTCCTTTCTGATCTGCAACATAGCCTTTGTCATCGGAATTGTCAGTAGGTATGTCGCATCGGCGTGGCAAGTTGAGACAGCCCGTAGATTTAGCGCAGGGCTCGATTCGGACTGTCGAATGCAGGCTCTGATGCTCAGATACTGCATTCGTGCGTGTCGTTGTGCACGCCTAAGCGCTCGGTTGTTTTAATCTCAAAGACGACATCGCGGTCTGGTCTACCTGTTTGGGAACAGTGGCAAGAGTTGGAGTATTTGGAAATGGTGAGCAGGCTAATGCAGTGGTCGGACTCGGGTTTGCCGAAGAAAGGGGGCGGTCTGAGCATTTGTTTGGCTCGATGACGCCACAACCCGAAGCAGACATACTTCAGGGCGATCAACCCAACCAGACCCATCCGCATCTCATCCGGCACCCACGAACCCATGCTGACCTCCTACCTGCTGTTCTTCTTCGCTGGCTTGGGCGTCTTCAACGGTGCGGCGTTGTCGGTCTACCTGCTATGCCGAAAGCCCGTACGCCCTGCCCAGCGTTGGTTGGCGGCCTTGGTGCTGATGCTGAGCCTGCGCACCGGCAAGTCCGTGCTGGTCTACTTCTGGCCCGACATCTCCAAGCTGGTTCTGCAGATCGGCCTGACTGCCTGTCTCTTCATCGGCGTCTGTCTGATCGGTTTCGTGCGGGCCTGGCTTGATCCCGATGGCCGGCAGACCCGGAACGATGCGGCAATCGCCTTGGGCTTGCTGGCGTTGGCGATTGCCTTTGGTATCGCTTGGCCCTATACCGAGAACGTCTGGTTGTGGGCTGGGCCGGTGTGGGCCTCCATCCAGATGATTTGGCTTGTATGTCTGCTGATTGCAACGGGGCTGTTCCTGCGCGGAGGCAAGCAAGGCCGCGCCGATGCGGCGCCCGGTGCGCTGAGCCGTAGCCATGTGGTCTCGGTGATCGTGGGCGTGGGCGTGATCTGGTTGGCCTATGCCACCTCCGGCTTGACCTCGTACATCGTCGGCGCGCTGTCGTTCTCACTGGTGTTGTACTTGAGCATCAGCGTTGCGCTTGCCCGGCGTAAGCCTGCTCCAGTCGCCGAGCCTTACCGCGACCGCAAGATCGCGCCCAGTGAAGCCGAGGCGACGCTGCGCGCCCTGCATGTGCTGATGGCCGACGAGGGGCTGTACAAGGACGCTGGCCTGACCTTGGCTAAGCTGGCCAAGCGGCTCAACATACCCACGGCTCGGTTGTCGCAGCTGCTCAACGACAACCTCAAGACCGCCTTCAAGCCCTACCTGGCGCAGGCCAGGATCGAGGCGGCCAAGCAGCTGCTGCGCGCGCAGGCTTCGGCATCGATGGACGATGTGGCGGAGGCGTCCGGCTTTCTGTCCACCTCCACCTTCTACAGCAGCTTCAAGAAGGTGGAAGGGACCACACCCGCGGCGTGGCGGCAGGCCCAGTCGCGCTTGGTGGCTGGCTCTTGAAACGTGTTTGGTGAGTCCGTAAACACGCTTCAGTAGATTGATTCGTAAAGGAATTCCGCAGACTTCGTGGCATCCATCCTGCGGAGTCTTTTCATGTCAGTAACGCGTTCCAAGCCGGCCACTGCCGTTGTGATTTCGCTGCCAGCACGTCTTATCCGATGGTTCGCCGTGGCCAGCTTGGCGCTGTGGTTCGGCGGGCTTGCACATGCCGATCCGCTCGCGGATCAGCGTGAGATATCCGCGGTCATCCAGGACTATCTGCGTGGCAGTTCCTACAACCAGCGCGATCGGCTCAGCCGCGCCTTCCATCCCGATGCGCGGCTATACCTGAGCCAGGGCACGGACGGCATGCGCGAGGTGGGCATCGCCGAATACACCAGCTGGTTCGGCAAGGAACCGGGGCTGTTCAATGGCCGTGTCGGTCGCCTGCTCGGCATCGAGGTCGAAGGCAACATCGCCACCGCCAAGGCGGAGATTTTGATCAGCAAGGATCAGGCGCGCTACGTTGACCTGTTCCTGCTGAAGAAGCTGGAAGGGCGCTGGCTGATCATCAGCAAGACCGCCACCCGCGAAACCGCACCCGCCCATGGTCGCCAGGTGCTGCTGGCGGTGTCCAACGTGGACACCATGCCCGGCACCCGCCTGAGCGCCGGCAACAGCTTTTCGGAGCTGATCCATGCCTATGCCGGCTTCCGTGAGGCCGGCTACGGCGTGCAGTTCGTCAGCCCCGAAGGTGGCGCCGTGCCATTGGCTTATATCGACACCAGCATCCGCGAGCACAAGGCCGGCATCTATGACGCCGATATGATGTGGGCGCTAGCCAACACGCGTCGGCCCGACGAGGTGACCGCCAGTGACTATGCTGCGCTGATGTATATCGGCGGCAGTGCCGCAATGTACGGCGTTGCCGAGCACTCTGGCATGCAGTCGCTGGCGGTGCGCATCTACGAGCAACGCGGCGGCATCGTCTCGGCGGTCTGCCACGGCAGCGCCGGATTGGTGAACCTGACCCTGTCCGATGGTGCCGCGCTGGTCAGCGGAAAGCGTGTCACCGGCTATCCCGATGCCTACGAGGACATGAGCGCGGCGTACTACAAGACTTTCCCGTTTTCGATCGAGCAACGACTGCGCGGCAGCAAAGGCCAGTTCAGCTACGGCGCACGCGGCACTTCGCATGTGGAAGTTGATGGTCGGCTCATCACTGGCATGAACTGGGAATCTACCCGTGGCGTGGTGGCAGCGATCATCCAGCGCTTGGAGGTTGATAGTGCTGCACTACAGAACGAAGCCCAGCGGGTGGTTGAGTAACTGCAGCCAAGCCGGAGTGCCCGTTGCTGGATGGGAGCGGGCAGGATCGATGACCATTCCGGATGAAGGCAGTTCCAGCCCATTGCTTGCTGCACATCCGGCATCCATAACCTGCTCGCAAGTCTTGTGGTGAATGCGAAGCGTCTGAACTAGGATTGCGCTTCAAGTCGAACAAGGCAGTTGACTATGCATCGCTTGGCCTTTTTGCTTTCTGCTGTGTTCTTCAGCGGCTGTGCCCAGGCGGATACGGCTTGGCGGGGCACCAGCACACAGTCGCTGGTCAGCGGCTCCGGCGATATTTCGAAAGCCGGTGGCGCGGCAGTTGCCTTGTCCGCCGAGTCGACGGGTGCAAATCAGTTCGTCGGTGCCATCACCACGATTGACGCGGCGGCCTTTCAAGGGCGGGAAGTAGTTCTCACCGGCACGCTTCTGGTCAAAAGCGGCACCGGCAACGCTGCGCTCTGGGTCCGCGCGGACGGCCCCGAAGAGCCGTTGGCCTTCGCAAGCACGGGTGACCAGCCTGTGCGCCTCAATGAGGGTTCCCAAGCGAGAGAGGCCCGGCTTTACATTCCGTCTGGGGCGACCAGTCTCAAGCTTGGGATGACACTTGGAAGTGCAGGGCGTGTAGACGTGGAGCACCTCACGCTCAAAGCCGAGAGTGCAGCCCAGAGCAGCGTGTCTGCTTATGACATGCTCGATAACGCCATTTCCATCATTCGCGCGAACGCGCTGAACGCAAACCGTGTGGACTGGGCGGCCGAGCAGAAGTCACTTCTTACCCCAGACTTGAAGAAGCTTCCCGCAAAGGAGGCGTACAGCAGGATCCAGACGGTTTTCACTGCGCTTGCAGACCGACATAGCTCCGTGCAGGCGCCCAGTGCCGTTTCGACCTATCGCGCAGGTGCAGTCGCGACGCAGGCCGTAGAAGCCAGGCCAATGCAGGACATCGGCTATCTGTTGGTACCGGGCCTGCGCGGCTCTGATCCCAAGGCCGGGGATATCTTCAGCACCGAACTTTGTGAGCACATCGCAGGCTTGGCGAAAACTGCAAGCAAGGGCTGGATCATCGACCTTCGCGATAACACCGGAGGCAATATGTGGCCGATGATCAAGGGGCTGAGGCCATTGTTGGGTGATGCCGATATCGGCGCTTTCCGGGACCGCAATGGTGTGGCAACGGCTTGGCGCGCCGAGCCTTTCAAGGCGTGCGACGTCGATCTTTCCCACAGCCGCGTCGCCGTGCTTCTAGGTCCGAGGACGGCAAGCTCCGGCGAGGCGGTGGCGGTCGCGTTCCAAGGCCGCCCTGGTACCAGCTTCTTCGGGCAACCGACGGCGGGACTCTCGACAGCCAACCAGTCGTTTGAGCTTCCTGACGGCGGCGCTATTGCATTGACGACAGCGGTATTTCTCGACCGTACGGGAGTTGCGTATCTGCAAGGTATACAGCCGGAAAATCCCGTGCCCCGCGAACAAGATGCAGTTGCAGCAGCGGCAGCATGGTTGCGCTCGCAGCCGTGATGGTGTGCTGCCGGCTGGAGCACGAAACCGGGGTCAGAGTCGAATTGATTGAACACGGTTTCCGATGCACACCTCGCAGGGCCACAGCCTGACGTCGTGAGTAGCCCGAAACCGAGCCTTCAGTTGACAGCTGGAGGTGACGCCGTGCTGCTCATTGGCGCATAGAGGCCGTCATAGCCGGGTATCACTCCAACTGCCGGCAGGTAACCCCGCGTGTCGCCAACATGCCGATTGTCGGGGATCGAGGTGATACCGCATTCCGGCACACATACCCAGGCTGTGCCGGCCGGCCCGCGCACATAGAGGCTGTGTGGATTCAGGTCGGACAGCAGGTATCCGGCTGGCTCATGGTCGGGTGCCGACTGACTGCCCTTTTCGCGACTTGCATGGACGTTCCCCAGCAGCGCAATTACCGAAGGAACGGCGTGGTGTGCTGCCCTGATTCGCGTGGCCATGCCGGCGTCCCTCGCTCCTGGCGTGCCATCGTCGACGGCCAGCACGCTGATTCGTGCGCCTTCCGCACGCAGTGTTCGCAGCCGGTGCAGCAGTTTCAGCATGGCTGCGCTGGATCGCCCATCCTGGGGCTGGCGCGTCCAGAATCGGCTGGCTAGAAATGCCGTCTGATCTGCATCTGAGCCCTTGCTTGACAGGAAGTTGTCGAGGCTTGCCTGCTCTTCGATTGGAATCTCCAGCGCGACTACCACTGGATTTCCTGACGTTGCGCTGGCGCACGCCAGGTCGCCAATCAGTGCTGGTGCCTCGTTGGTGCCATGGACCTCACCTACCAGAAGCACGCTTGCAGAGGGCATGTTGAGAGGCCAGCTACACGCGGCGTCTTCGTTCGCGCGGGCGCCGTCATATGCGGCCGCAGCAAAGAAGAAGAGCAGCAGCGAGAGGAGTGACTTCATGCCGTGACTTTTTGCGTTGGCGTACCTGCGATCAGTTCGTCACTGTACACGCCAGCCGCCAACGACTGCCCTTGGTCGAAAGCAAGAAGCGCGGTGTTATCAGCAACGGGATCAGGTTCGTTCAGTTGCCGCAGTAGCGACGGCTGTCAGCGCGCAATTCTTGCATCGGCCCCCGCCGTGATCGGGGCGAATGGCTGACAGCGGTACTGACAGGTTTCACGAGAAAGGTCTCAAAAATGCGGTGCCAAGGTCATATCCGATATGCGCTATGGCTTAATCGGTCCGCGCTCGCGGTGACTGGAGGCATCGCGTGCATCTCGCCCTAGCTATGAGTCAGTCGATATGGATATCCGACACTCGGCACTGCTCGCCTCTTTGGCGTCGTTGTCGCACCGCAATCGTTTGATCCAACTGCAGGGGCCGCATGATGGCCTGGTAGTGGAGCGCTTTGAGGGCCAGGAGAGCGTCTGCGGCGACCATCGCCTGCGGATCGACTGCCTCTCCACCGATGCCTTTCTGGACATCGATCCTTGGCTCGAGCAGCCGCTGACTTTGCAACTGCGGGCAGCTGATGGCTCGCTGCGGCAATGGCATGGCTTGTGTACGGAAGTCGCACAGCTCGGCAGCGATGGTGGTTTGGCTCGTTACCAGCTGGTGCTTGAACCTTGGACCGCCTTGCTTCGCCTGCGCCGCAACGCTGTGATCTTCCAGGACGTGGACATTCGCGGCATCTGCGAGCGGATTTTTGCCGATTACCCGCAAGCCGCGTATCGCTTCGATGTGGAAGCGCTGCCGCGCCGGCCGATCACCACGCAGTACCGGGAGACCGACTGGGAATTCGTGACGCGCCTGCTTGCCGAGGCGGGCTTGGCTTGGCGCATCGAGCAGACGCAAGGCGGCGAGGGTGGACACACGTTGGTGGTGTTTGGGCCGCAGGCGGAACTTTCTGACATAGGCTCGGTGCGCTTTCACCGCATTGCCGCGACTGAATCCGCCGATGGCATCAGCGCATTCTCCGAACGTCAACAGCTGGTGGCCAACAGCAGCACGGTTGGTAGCTGGCACAGCGAGCAGATCAAAGCCGTCTCAGCGCAGGCCACTGCCACAACCGGTGATCTGCCTGCGCTTGAGGTCTATGTGCAGCCACGTGCTGGCCGCTTCGCCGAATCGAGCTGGGCGCAAAGTGAAGCGCAGGCACGGCTGGATGCTGTGCGGGTGTCGCAGGTGCTGTACAGCGGTAGCGGCAGTGAGCGCCGATTGGCAGCTGGCAGTCGCTTCAGCCTTGTCCAGCATCCACAGCATGAAGCGCAGTCTTTCCAGCTGCTGGTGGTACACCACGCGGTGGTCAACAATCTGGAAAGCGGTATTGCCGAGCTGCTGGGTCACAGCGAGCTGGAGCGCGGCAGCTACCGCAACCAGTTCCTTGCCACCGATGCTTTGGTTGCGGTTCGAGCGTTGCCGCAAGACAAGCCCAGCCTGCATGGTCCACAGACCGCGCGGGTGGTTGGCGTGGCCGATGCCACGCTCAGCCCCAATCGCGACCATCAGGTGCGCATCCAGTTCAACTGGCAGCGCGGCAGTGCGCCAAATCCGGGCGGCCTGAGTGACACCGGCAGCAGCCAGCCCGGGCACGCGCCCGGCGACCAGACCAGCGGCAGCTGGGTGCCGGTTGTCGAATGGGTAGCCGGACCAAACTGGGGCACTGCATTTCTGCCGCGTATCGGCAGCGAAGTGCTGGTGGAATTCCTGCACGGCGATATCGACCAGCCGCGCATCACCGGCCAGCTCTACAACGGCGAAGTCGAACCGCCGTTCGGCGGCGGTATCGATGCGCAGGCCCAGCACCCCGGCGTGCTCAGCGGCCTGCACACCAAAGCACACGACGGCAGCGGCACCCAGCAATGGGTGATCGATGACACGCCCGGCCAGCTGCGTACGCGTCTGCACAGCTCATTGGCCGATAGCCGGCTGGAGTTGGGCTATCTGATCCAGCACCAGAACAAAGCACGCGGCGCACTGCGCGGCGAAGGCTTCGAGCTGGCAACGCAGGGCTGGAGCAATGTGCATGCCGGCGAAGGTCTGCTGCTGTCAGCCAGCACCCAACAGCACGCCGCATCCACCGTGATGGACAACGCCGAAGTCGTCGCCCAACTCAAAGGCGCCGAGCGCAGCCTGGAGCAGATGCAACAGACGTTGCAGCAACAGCAAGTGCCCGGACTATCCGCATGGCAGAGCACCGGCATGCTGCGCGAACTGGGCGATCCTCGCGCCGAAGGAAAATTTGAAGGCGACGTCAGCGGCCAGTCGCCGTTCAAACCCAGCGATGGGCGCAACTCCGGCAATGAACCTGTTGAGCGCTTCGCCAAGCCGCTACTGATGGCCGAAGCGCCCAATCACATAGCTTGGACCACGCCGGCAAGCGCCATTGCCTACGCCGGCCAGAACCTGCAGCTCACTGTGCAACAAGACCTGCACACCAGCAGCGGCGAAACCATCGCTACCGTCTCCGGCGGACTGGTATCACTGTTCGCGCAAAGCGGCCCGGTGCGCGTGATTGCCGCCAATGGCCCGGTAAGCCTGCAGGCGCACGATGGGGAGCTGGAGCTGCTATCCGATCAGGCAATCACCATCACTGCCACCGATGCCCGCATCGATGTACTGGCGCAGAGCAAGGTGGTGCTGCAGGCAGGCAGCAGTGCGATCACTTTGGAAGGTGGCGATATCACCTTCAGTTGCCCGGGGGAGTTCACGGTCAAGGCTGGGGATCATCCCTTTATGGGGGGAGAGAGCGCAGAGCCGTTCATTCCATCACTACCAAACGGCGCGGCGAAGGTAGCGCGCTGGATTGGTCTTCATCTTCAGGATGCCGAGACCCTGCAAGCCATGGAAGGTACTCCATATGAGATCCACTTCAAGGGTGGGTCCGTGATCAAGGGTAAGCTCAACGAAGAGGGGCAAGCTCACCATGAGCCGATCCCTGCACGGGATGTTGAGAAGATTGTCTACGAACCGCGAGAGCCCAGTGCAGAAGATACTTGGCCTGCGCTGGAGCTGATCGGGAACATCGGGCAAGGAGCGGATCATGGGTGATCCGCAGCAAGATCGCCCCAATGAAGCCGCGCCTATAAGTGTGCAGCAACTGCGCGAAGCGCTCGGGTTCATTACTGAGCAGTACAACAACGTTGTAGACGGCGGGAAAAATGTCTTTGTTTGGCTCTGGGAAGCGCTACAGGGCGACTTCAATCAGCAGCGCAGTACCGGCCAAGTCGTATTTGATACGGTTGTATCGATGATTCCTGGCGTCGATCAAGTTTGCGATGTGCGCGACATAATCGCCAACTGCAAGCAGATCGACGAAGATAAAGGCAATACATGGGCCTGGGTTGGCCTCGTGCTTACCTTGATTGGCTTGTTCCCAACGCTGGGTTCGCTGGTCAAGGGCGTGCTTAAGATATTTTTCTTATTCGTACGTCGATTTGGCCTGAATCACGTCACCCGTGCTGTTGACGAGGCAATGAGCTGGGTTATCACATTGTTGCGCAGAAGGGAGGTCGCCCAATATTGGAAGCATCTCCGCTGGGACCGCGTGTTTCACGAGCTGGCGCGTCAGGTGCGCATGGTTCGCGGCTTGGTGACCTCGGCCAACTTGCTGAAGGCCTTTGACCGCGGCATCTTGTTGATGCGCAATCTGCTTGGAAAGGTTGAGGATATTCCGATCGTAGGAACCAGTGCCAAGACAACGATGGCGCTCGTTGGGCGTGTGCGTGAGGAGATCAACAGCTACATTGGCGCTGCGTTGCGGCCTGTTCACGAGATCATGGAAACGATCATCCGACGTTTGGAGATCGAAGACATCCTGCAGCGTGGCGGCATACTCGATGCGCGCAATGTGCATTTTACAGGGACGTTGCCGGAAGCCCATGCAGTGACGCTGATGCAGCGGACGAGTCCGCCGCCGGCTTGGTTGAGCAAGGGGACACCGAGCCAGTACGTTCCTTTGAGGCCCGCTAAGGTAAGGCAGACTGTTCAAAATGGTGTAAACGACGGTTATCCAACGCTTTCAGATCCCCAGATAAAGAGCTTTGCCAGAGGGATGAAGTCTGTAGTTCTGGTGGGGCCGCTTAAGCTCTATCGTGTAGTCTCCCCATCCAATACCGGTGCGGGATCTGACTGGATGACCGAGGACGTCTTCAGGGCGATAGCGTGTTCACCTACACCACGAACTGATTGGCGAAAGAAATTGGCGGTTTGGCCTGATTGGAATCCGAATGGTCAGTTCGTTGTTTATGAAATAAAAGCGGGTGAAAAGCTCAAGGTATGGAAAGGCCCCGCGTCTGCACAAGTCAAAGAAAACGGATCGCTTCCAGATCATTTTCTGGAAGGTGGATACGAACAGATTAAATTCGATGCGAGTGTTCCTTATCGCGCAGACGGAAGTTTTCCTGTTGACGCAAGCGGAAAGCCGTTGAATACGCACGCAGATACCATGCGGTTCTACGATGTGAACCACTCAACGGGCGTGATGACACCGAATAGCACGATGACCTACGCGGCCTGGAAGGCTCTCCCAGCCAGTGATCAGTTGAAGCACATCAGCATCCGTGAAGCGATGAATAATCCGCGTATTACTGGGCCTTACAATACTGGCTGGGGCACATTAGATTTCTCGTCTCAATCATCGATTGCGAAGCTCGGACTCCCGAATATCCCTGGTCAGATAACAAAACAGTAGAACATGGCAATCAATAGCGATCTCAATCCGTGGCACAAACGTCAAGCAGCCCTGCTATATCACTTCACCTCGAATGATTACCTACTGGGCTTGCTGCGAAGGATCGACAGACTAATCGCCATGGCTAACGGTTTCCTGGACGAGCGAACACCTTTCGATTCGCTAGGGTTGGCAGTCGCGAACTGGCAACAACTAGACACCGCCGCTCACTTTTCGACGCATGCGTTTCCTGCATTGATCGAGTTCCGAGAGGGTGTTGTAGGCGCCATCGCACTCAGGGCCAGTGAGGTGTATAGGACTGCGGGTGAGAACCAGTGTGGTCGTATGCTTGAGGAGTACGGTCATCACATGACCTGGGCTACTCCAGATCAGGAGAGTGCATTCAAGGAAGAGGCCGCCTCGGTTTTCAGCTACGCAGGGCTTATTAGTTCGATTACGGATCGGCTCGGCGGACTGGATGATTTTTGGTTCTGGATAGTTTGGAATGAAGGACTTGTGGACGCTCACAGGATTCCGCGGTTCCGCGTACGCAAGGATATCGTCGCTTTCACGGATCAGCCTCCGCCGCGCACTGGCGTTTACGTGCCGAAAGACGGTCCGTATGGCGCGTTGCAGTTTGCGTGGACGGGAGGCCGCGGCGAGTTGATAGGAGCCAGTAGCCTCAACGAGTTCGGTCGAAGCGTTGTCCAGAAAATTGGCAGGGCCGGCCTTTGGGGGGACAGTGCGGGGCTGTACGAGATACTGGATAGAAATCGCGGGATGACCCCCTACGACTGGTCATACATAACTGCAGATAAGGCCCATATCGCCAATTCCTTCGTGGCCTCGGAATGCTTTGAAGATCGTCCAAGCGAATGGTATTTCGTAGAGGTGGTCGAAGGCGAGTTTGAGGAGATCGATGGCACGTACTCCGGCGCTTCGAACGTAGATCTTCGCCCAGAGCGTGTGCCTGCCGGAAAGGCGGTACCTGTTAGCGGGTGGTGGTATACGCCTGCGCAAGGCTCGCGCCGCTATTTCAAACAGGGAGAATTGTTCCCTGAAATCGCGGGCAGTGATTGGGGAAGCACCTTCTGGCTGTGGGCCAGTGACCAGGCCGCTCCACGGATCGGCTGATGGCCACTCGTGGCTTCGGGGCAACTTAGCGCCTAGGTGGGGTGTTGTCAGCGGGAGGTGGAATTTGGGGGAGGTGGGGGGGCAAGGCGCGAAGCATGTTGTGTCCGGTGTTTGGCAGCGGGTTGTGCTGGTGGTGTTTTTGCTTCGCGGCTTACGCCGCTCCCACAAATGCAGCGGGACGTTATTGGACTGGCAACGCTATCGGGCGCAGCGGGGCTGCGTCACCGCCGCGGATCTTCAGTGGGCCGCCGATGAAGGCGAACTCGTAGACCTTGTCGCGGGCCAGTTCGTCCAGCGCGATCAGCTCGATGATCGGTGCGCCTTGCTGGGCCAGCAGGTAGGTGTGCAGCGGGACGTAGTCGTCGGCCACTTCCGAGGGGAAGGTCTCGAAGCTGAGGTTGTCGGCGCCTACGATCATCGCGCCGCCGTCCTCGACCAGGAAGCGTGCGGCATCCAGGCCCATGCCCGGCGGGTTGGCCATGTAAGCCTTGGGTTGGTTGAACAGCTGCATGCGTCCAGTGCGGATCAGCACGATGTCGCCTTGCTGCAGGCTGACCTTCTGCCGGCGCAGGGCATCCTGCAGGTCCTGGCGGGTGATGCGGTAGCTGTCTGGCAGCATGTCCACGCCCTTGGCGCCGGCGACGTCGATCAGGATGCCGCGGGCAACCAGCGCTGGGAACTTCTCGATGCCGGTGACCTTCCAGCCGCGATCACCGAGGTGTTTGCTGGCCTCGAAACCGTTCCAGATCTTGCCGTGGATGCCGAAGTGATTGAGCGCGTCGATATGCGTGCCTGTGTGGCTGTACATCGAGAATGCGGTGCCGGTGTAGCTGCGGGTGATGTTCATTGTTTCGCCCACGCCCATCGGGTCATCGATCACCGTGCCCTGCGGCGTGTGGGTCATCCAGAACTGGTAATGCGGATCGCCGGCGTCCTGCCAGCTCGGCATGCCGACGTAGTAGTCGGTGGCCAGGTCGTAGACCTTGCCGCCATTTACCCGCGACAGGATCGCCGCGCGTGATGCATCGGTGATCAGGTTGAGCCGGCCGATCTCGTCGTTCGCGCCCCAGGGGCTGGCGCCGACCTGCTGGCCGGAGGGGAGTGGTACGGCCGTGGTGGACGAATGGGCCGCCGAGGGCAGGGCGGTGGCGGCCAGCAGCAGGCCGAGTGCAGTGGTGAGTTTGCGGATATTCATCGGGGAAAGCTCGGTGCGGGGAACGACACGATGGCGTCGCAACAGGCACGCGGTGGCGTGCACGGGTCTCCGTCTTGCAGCAGGGCCATCGCGCGCAATGCGTCGGCTGTCGGTCGCGCTGTTGGTAAGGACAGCGCGCCGACATAAGGCCCGGCTCAGCGGGAGAACGCAGCTTAGGTAGCCATCGCAACGCGAAACAGCGCTTGTCGGGCAGCTCAGTATTCGCTGGGCGTCAGCAATCCAGCCCGGCGCAGCGCGGCAGGGCGTCGTGCAGGAAGTCGATGAAGGCGCGCACCTTGGGCTGCAGGTGGCGTTGGGTCGGGTAGACCGCGTAGACGATGCGCTGCGGGTAGTGATGATCCGGCAGTACCTGCTGCAGCTGGCCGCTGGCCAGGGCGGGCGCGGCCAGGAAGGAAGGCAGTGCGCCGATGCCGGTGCCGGCCACCAGCAACTCGCGCAGCAGCAGGCTATTGTTGGCGCTGACGCGGGTCGGCTGGGTTACCGTCACCTGCCCATCGGGGCCGTGCAGCGGCCAGCTGCCGGGCGAATCGGACAGGCTATAGGCCAGCAATGCGTGCTCGCCCAACTGCGCCACCGTGGTCGGTGCTGGATGCTGTTGAAGATAGGCGGGCGCAGCGCACAGCACCTGCTGCAAGGAGGCCAGGCGGCGTGCGACCAAGCTGGAGTCGTGCAACTCGGCGCGTATCCGCAGCGAGACATCGAAGCCTTCGCCAACGGCATCCACCACCCGGTCTTCCATCACCAGGTCCAATGCCAGCTGCGGGTGCGCTGCCAGGAACCGTGGCAGCAACGGCGACAGCGTGCTCAACGCGAACGACAGTGGTGCATTGACCCGCAGCCGCCCGCTGACCTCGCCGCTTTGCTGGGCGATGCCGCGCTCCAGTGCATCCAGCTCATCAAGCAGTCGACAGCACTCCAGGTAATAGGCCTGGCCGGTATCGGTCAGACTCATGCGGCGGGTGGTCCGTTGCAGCAGCACCACGCCCAGATGCGCTTCCAGCGCACGCAGCTGCTTGCTCAGGCCCGCCGCCGACATGCCAAGGTCCTCAGCCGCACGCGCCAGGCTGGCCCGCTCGACAATCCGCCGGAAGGCACGCATCAGGTTGAAGGAATCCACGGCAAGCCTCACTACAGAACGCGCACAGGGTAAAGAAAACCGGGGGCAGAGTCAGGTTCTTATATCTGCAATGAAGAATATGGCGTCGCAATGCTGCCGGCATCTTTGGTTCATTCCGGTTGCCGGCGCGTGGTTGGGCCGAGAGTGACATGCACGCGCCTCTCGCCTCTGGCCGTGTATAAGCCGTAGGCTCCGGCGGCATCGGTGTCCCGGCCGCCGTGCTTCGGGGGCATCTCCGGTTGCAGGCATCAAGGAGTCGTTATGACCGTCAAGCGCATGGACAACGTAGGAATCGTGGTTGAGAACCTGGATGCGGCCATTGAGTTCTTTATTGAGCTCGGCCTGGTCCTCGAAGGCCGCATGCCCATTGAGGGTGACTGGGCCGGGCGCGTTACCGGCGTACGCGACCAGCGTGTCGAGATCGCAATGATGCGTACGCCCGATGGTCACAGCAGGCTGGAGCTGTCCAGGTTCGATGCCCCGGCGATTGCATCCGATCACCGTGCAGCAGCGGTGAATTCCCTGGGCTACCTGCGCGTCATGTTCGCGGTGGAGGACATTGATGACACGCTTGAGCGGCTCAAGAAGCTGGGTGCTTCGGTAGTTGATGAAGTGGTCAACTACGAGAACACCTATCGGCTGTGCTACATCCGTGGTGTTGAAGGCATCCTGATCGGGCTTGCCCAGGAGCTGGGGCAGCGGGCAGCCGAGTGAGCGTCGCGTGTTGGTGGGGAGGGGCCTGCGCTTTCAAGTTTGTGTCGGCAATCACCAGGTTCCAGCCCATTGGGCAACGACGACTTCCCGCCGAACGCAGCTGTCGTCTGTTTGGGGTGATATGGACGCGCTGTTTGCTTGACGGCAGGTTTGAGCGCTGTGACTATCCGCCTGTTCATCATGGCTACCAGGGTTCCACCATGTCTGGCTTGCTCGGCGGGTTGATTGAAGGCGTTGTGGATGTTGTTACAGATATCTGGCTGTTGCGCAGGCAGCGCTCGGGCAGAGGTCGCCCGGCAAACTCCGTTGCCAAGGATGCGACGGATATCGTGGTGTTCAACCTATGGGCGCTACTGTTGTCTGCCATCGCATTGGCCTGCTTTTCGGCGATGTTCTTTGTCATGAAGCTGCCGCTGTGGATCAGCCTGGCACCGGTGGCTGCGGTGATTGCCTATCTCGTATACCGCTGGTTTGTGCTGGTACGCGCTGAGTAGTGCGCGTACAAAGCAGATGGGCGACGGTTGGGCGTGGAGTTTTCCGTCCGGTCAGCCATTGGATGCTACGTCTGATCATGGCGAGCAGCAGTCCGCAGAGAGTTGGATGTTGCGGTTCCTTGATCCATGGAATGCAGCATGTCGTCTTTCCTGTTGAGCGGTTTAAATCCCGCAATGTTCGCCGATCTCTTCCAGCTTGATGATGCCGCGCTTGCTGCGCGGCAGATTGCCCGCGTCACTGCCACCGAGGCTTCAGGATTTCCGTGCCGGGTCAGCCTCGCTGATGCGATGGTGGGAGAGGAACTGTTGCTGCTTTCATTTCAGCACCAGTCAGCGGATTCGCCGTACCGGGCGAGTGGGCCGATCTTTGTCCGGCGCGGTGTGGCCCGTGCGGAACTGCAGGTCAACGAGGTGCCATCGCAGGTGCAGCGTCGGCTGATGTCATTGCGGGCGTACAGCGTGGAGGATCGGATCACGTTTGCCGAAGTCTGCGATGGAAGAGATGTTGGCGAGTGGCTGCAAGATGTATTCGATGACGCTGCTGTGGCCTATGTGCATCTGCATTTTGCACGTTATGGCTGTTTTGCGTGTAGGGCGGACCGGGTGTCGTGAACCCGGCTGTTGTTTGTAGGAGCGGCGTAAGCCGCGAAGCAGATGGTTCGTCAGGTTGCGGGTGTTTGCGCGATCTGCAAACTCAGTGGCTTGGCGGGGGTGCCCCCGGCCCCCGAACGCGGGCGGGGGGGGGTTG
>NZ_JBRREF010000102.1:0-16190 GCF_056760135.1 Stenotrophomonas sp. STEN023
AACACCCCCCGCCCGCTGCCCGTGGCCACCCGCTGGTTTGGGCCCTCGCTGGGGTGTGCTTACCCCACCCCCGCCCCCCGCGGGCGGCGCGGGGCCCGCCACTACATTCGCTGCACACCGTTACATGCCCGCAACACGCCGTTGCCTAAACTGACACCAGCGAACATGAACCGAATGCTGGATGCTTCGTCCATACTCGGACTGGCATCCACCTGTCAGAGCCCTCGGCCCTGACAAGCCCGCGCAGCGCTCCGGCGCCGCCGCAAGCCATCTGCACTAAAAGGAGTCAGCGGTATGAGCGATACATTCTCCACCCGTAGCCAACTGGAGGTTGGCGGCCAGCAGTACACCTACTGCAGCCTTCCCAAGCTCGGTCAGAAGTTCGATATCTCCCACCTCCCCTACTCGATGAAGATCCTGCTGGAGAACCTGCTCCGGCATGAGGACGGCGGCCAGACCGTCGGCCCGGACCACATCGAAGCCGTCGCCCGCTGGAACCCCAAGGCCGAGCCGGATACCGAAATCGCCTTCATGCCGGCGCGCGTAGTGCTGCAGGACTTCACCGGCGTACCCTGCGTGGTCGACCTGGCCGCCATGCGCGACGCCGTCACCAAGCTGGGCGGCAAGGCCGAACAGATCAACCCCCTGATTCCGTCCGAGCTGGTCATCGACCACTCGGTGCAGGTCGATGTATTCGGCCGACCGGACGCGCTGGACCTCAACGGCAAGATCGAGTTCGAGCGCAACCAAGAGCGTTACAGCTTCCTGCGCTGGGGCCAGAAGGCCTTCGAGAACTTCAAGGTGGTGCCGCCGAATACCGGCATCGTCCACCAGGTCAATCTGGAAAACCTCGCCCGCGTGGTGATGGAACGGCAGATCGACGGTGCCAACTGGGCCTTCCCGGACACCGTGTTCGGCACTGACTCGCACACCACCATGATCAACGGCATCGGCGTGCTCGGCTGGGGCGTGGGCGGCATCGAGGCCGAGGCGGCGATGCTGGGCCAGCCCTCGTCGATGCTGATACCGCAGGTGGTCGGCTTCAAGCTGACCGGCAAGCTGCCCGAAGGCACCACCGCCACCGACCTGGTGCTGACCGTCACCCAGATGCTGCGCAAGCTCGGCGTGGTCGGCAAGTTCGTCGAGTTCTATGGCGAGGGCCTGCAGCACCTGCCGCTGGCCGACCGTGCCACCATCGCCAACATGGCCCCGGAGTACGGCGCCACCTGCGGCATTTTCCCGATCGACGCCGAGTCACTGAATTACCTGCGTCTGTCCGGCCGCAGCGATGCGCAGATCAATCTGGTCGAAGCCTATGCGAAGGCACAGGGCCTGTGGCACGACGCCAACAGCCCGCATGCGCAGTACAGCGCCACGCTGGAACTGGACATGGCCGAGGTCAAGCCATCGATGGCCGGCCCCAAGCGCCCGCAGGACCGCGTGCTGCTGGAAGACGTGCACAGCAACTTCACCGAAGCGCTGAAGGGCCTGACCAGCCACCGCGAGCAGCGCAACGGCGACGTCGCCGACTTCATCAACGAAGGCGGCGGTGCCGCGGTCGGCAACGAGCAATTGGCCAAGGGCCACGCCGACGTTGTCATCAACGAGCAATCGGTGCGACTGAAGGACGGCGCGGTGGTCATCGCCGCCATCACCTCCTGCACCAACACCTCCAATCCGGCGGTGATGCTGGGCGCCGGCCTGCTCGCGCGCAATGCGGCACGGCTGGGGCTCAAGGCCAAGCCGTGGGTCAAGACTTCGCTTGGACCGGGCTCACGCGTGGTCACCGACTATCTGGAAAAGGCCGGCGTACTGCCGGACCTGGAGAAGCTGGGCTTCTTCGTGGTCGGCTACGGCTGCACCACCTGCATCGGCAACTCCGGCCCCCTGCCCACCGAAGTCAGCGCCGGCATTGCCGCTGGCGATCTGGTGGTGGCCTCGGTGCTGTCGGGCAACCGCAACTTCGAAGGCCGCGTGCACCCGGAAGTGAAGGCCAACTACCTGGCCTCGCCGCCACTGGTGGTCGCCTATGCCATCGCCGGTACCGTGCGCATCGACCTGAGCAAGGAGCCACTGGGCAAGGGCAGCGACGGCCAGGATGTTTACCTGCGCGATATCTGGCCGAGCAACAAGGAAATCGGCGACACCATCGCTGCCACCGTCGGTCCGGAGATGTTCAAGCAGAACTATGCCGATGTTTTCAAGGGTGATACCCGCTGGGCGCAGATTGAATCGCCGGAAGGCCAGGCCTACGAGTGGAACAGCGACTCGACCTACATCAAGAACCCGCCCTACTTCGACGGCATGACCATGCAGGTCGGCAGCATCAGCGACGTCCATGGTGCACGGGTAATGGGCTTGTTTGGTGACTCGATCACCACCGACCACATCTCCCCGGCCGGCAACATCAAGAAGGACTCACCTGCTGGCCGCTTCCTGCAGTCGCGTGGCGTGCAGCCGGCCGACTTCAACAGCTACGGCAGCCGCCGCGGCAATGATGACGTGATGGTGCGCGGCACCTTTGCCAACATTCGCATCAAAAACCTGATGTTCGGCGGCGAAGAAGGCGGCAACACGCTGTACTACGCCCCAGGCAGCAACACCGGCGAGAAGCTGGCGATCTACGACGCGGCGATGAAGTACAAGGCCGATGGCGTGCCACTGGTGGTGCTGGCCGGCAAGGAATACGGCACCGGCTCCTCGCGCGACTGGGCCGCCAAGGGCACCAACCTGCTCGGCGTCAAGGCGGTGATCGCCGAGAGCTTCGAGCGCATCCACCGCTCCAACCTGGTCGGCATGGGCGTGCTGCCGCTGCAGTTCCACGATGGCGAGAACGCGCAGACGCTGGGCCTGGATGGTTCGGAAGTGATGGATGTGACCGGGCTGGACGATGGCAAGGCCAAGACTGCAACGGTTACCGCCACCAAGGCCGATGGCAGCCGCAAGAGCTTTACCGCCAAGGTGTTGCTGCTGACGCCGAAGGAAGTGGAGTACTTCCGTAATGGTGGCTTGCTGCAGTATGTGTTGCGGCAGTTGGCGGCTAAGAAAGTTGCCTGATTTGCTGCGTTGATTGGCTTGCTGGAAGAACGCCTCTTTTGGGGCGTTCTTTTTTTGGATTGACCGAGGCTTTACAGCCAGAGCAAGAGCACCCCTCCCCAACCCTCCCCTTGGCTGCGCCAAAGGGAGGGGGCAGAGCAGCAGCCTTCGCTTGTCTCCCCCCTTTGGCGCAGCCAAGGGGAGGGTTGGGGAGGGGTGCCTTTACGCTCTAAAGCATCAAAGCCGCCAACCGCCTACCAAACCCAGCACGTCACCCTTCCCCACCAACCGGCCCCCAATCCGCGCTATACACCCGCCACTTCCCATCCTGCTCACGCCAACCAGTCACCACTTCCTGCATCTGCCCGCGCTCGGGCAGCAACCCCTGGTTGCCACCAGTCAGCAGCACGGTGAAGCGCACGGTCGCAGTACCCCCCTCGCCCATCTCCACTCGCAGAGGGCCGGTCTGCACACCAACCTTGGCATTGAGCAGCAACTGCCCGCGCAGCAACCGCTCCATCCCGGCGCGATCCAGACCCTCGTTGCCCACGAAGTCTTCGGCCACTCCATCCATGAAGCCGCTGGGCTTGCCTGCCTCTACGCTTTTTTGCATTGCAGCAAAACTATCGCGCAACCGCTGTTCCGGTGGTTCGCGGCCGCAAGCGGCCAGCAAAAGCATGATCACCGCACAAAGCATGCAGTTGAAGACTGATCGCATCATCTATCCCTTCGCCTTTTCAATTCGGAACGGTATGCTGGCAACAATAACGCCGGTGCCCGATGATCGGGCCTGACCACTAGATCATTCCATTTCCTGGAGGGGAAGATGACGCAAGAACGTCCTTGGCTGCAGAGCTACCCGGCTGGTGTGCCGGCTGAAATCGACGTCAACGAATTCCACTCCGTCGCCGATGTCTTCAATGCCTCGGTTGCCAAGTTCCGCGATCGCCCGGCCTATTCCAACTTCGGCAAGGTGCTTACCTATGGCGAAGCGGACGTTCTGGTCACCCAGTTCGCCGCCTACCTGCTGGGTGAGCTGCAGCTGAAGAAGGGCGACCGCGTTGCGATCATGATGCCCAACTGCCTGCAGTACCCGATCGCCATCTTCGGCATCCTGCGCGCCGGTCTGACCGTGGTGAACGTCAACCCGCTGTATACCGCGCGCGAGCTCAAGCACCAGTTGGTCGATGCCGGTGTCAGCGTGCTGCTGGTCGTAGACAACTTCGGCGATACCGTGCAGCAGGTGATCGCCGATACGCCGGTCAAGCAGGTCATCACCACCGGCCTGGGCGACATGCTCGGCTTCCCCAAGGGCCCCATCGTCAACTTCGTGCTGAAGTACGTGAAGAAGATGGTGCCGGACTACGACCTGCCCAAGGCCATCCGCTTCAAGGACGCATTGAAGCTGGGCAAGCGCCACAGCATGCCAGTGGTCGAGGTGGACCACGAGGACATCGCCTTCCTGCAATACACCGGTGGCACCACCGGCGTGGCCAAGGGCGCGATGCTGACCCACCGCAACCTGATCGCCAACATGCAGCAGGCCTCGGCCTGGATCAGCGCCTCGGGCGTCAAGCCGGGCGAGGAAGTCATCATCACCGCGCTGCCGCTGTACCACATCTTCGCGTTGACGGCGAACGGCCTGGTCTTCATGAAGCTCGGCGGTTTGAACTACCTGATCACCAACCCGCGTGACATGAAGGGCTTCGTCAAGGAGCTGAAGAACAACCGTTTCACCGCCATCACCGGCGTCAACACGCTGTTCAACGGCCTGCTCAATACCGAGGGCTTCGACGAAGTCGACTTCTCCAACCTCAAGGTTGCGCTCGGCGGCGGCATGGCGGTGCAGCGCGCCGTGGCTGACAAGTGGAAGAAGGTCACCGGCGTCACCCTGGTGGAAGCCTACGGCCTGACCGAGACCTCACCGGCAGCCTGTATCAACCCGCTGGACCTGAAGGAATACAACGGCGCCATCGGCCTGCCGATCCCGTCCACCGAGGCCTGCGTCAAGAACGACGACGGGCAGATCGTTGCCTTGGGCGAAGTAGGCGAACTGTGCATCCGCGGGCCGCAGGTGATGAAGGGTTACTGGCACCGCCAGGACGAGACCGACAAGGTCATGGACGCTGATGGCTGGCTGCATACCGGCGACATGGCGCGCATGGACGAGAATGGCTTCTTCTACATCGTCGACCGCAAGAAGGACATGATTCTGGTGTCCGGCTTCAACGTCTACCCGAATGAAATCGAGGATGTGCTGGCAATGATGCCGGGCATCCTGGAAGTGGCTGCCGTTGGTGCTCCCAACGAGAAGTCGGGCGAAGTGGTGAAGGTGGTCATCGTCAAGAAGGACCCCAACCTCACCGAAGAGCAGGTGAAGGAATTCGCCCGCGCCAACCTCACCGGTTACAAGCACCCGCGCATCGTCGAGTTCCGCAAGGAACTGCCCAAGACCAACGTCGGCAAGATCCTGCGCCGCGAGCTGCGTGACGCCAAGCCGGAAGCTTGATGTTTCAAGCGTGATCGCTGAAAGCCTCCCCGGAAACGGGGAGGCTTTTTTTGTGCCTGTGATCTGATTGGAAGCAGTGCGTGATCGCCTCGCACAGCATGATGGCTGAGCGCGCCAGACCGACCACCGCGCTTTAAAGCCGCATACCCTCGCGTGATTCGTCATCCGCATTGCCGGCCACGGGCACCGGCACGATTGCGGTGGCGCGCTCATCGGATCCAACAAGCGTCAGCGACATGGCCGCGATCGCAGTGACCGTGCCGCCAGCTTCACCGCGGGAAACGAGGTGACCGGTAGTGCGCGGCTGATCGGCCGCTTGTTCCTGGGGCAGCTCCACCACAGTCCCGCGCACGGTCACGCGGTCACCGGTGCGAAGTCGAGAGCCCATGCGCATGGTGAACTCGGCCTCGGCCGGCATGTTGATCGAGGTGTCGTAGCCCTGATCCAGCACGAACACCCCATCGGAAGTGGCCGGGTCCGCATCGCCCTCGTCCTGCAGGAACCAACCGATCGTCGGCGTGCCACGATCACCTTCGCCCATGGTTTCCTTGAGCTCCTGACCGATGTCGTCGCTATCGCCCATCAGGTTACGCACCACGATGCCTTCGACCAGCACCTCGCTGCCCAGCAATGGGCTGCTCGCACCCTGCCCTTGCACCTGCCCTATCAGCTGACGAGCCGGATCCATCGGTTCGACATTGGACTGGGCACCTGGCAGCGGAAAGCCGCAGCCAGCAGTTGCCAGTACCAAACCGAGAATGGTGGTTCTGACTGCAGCCTTCGTGTGCATGGCGCCCCTTTGCAACCCGATCTATGTGGGAGCGGCATAAGCCGCGAAACAAGCGCGCCATGAAATCACAGATAAGTGGGCGAGCAAAGATGCTGGCTACGCAGGAGGTAAGCACGCCCCCCTCTGTGGGAGCAGCGCAAGCCGCGAAGCTTGTACATTCGCGGATTGCGGAGATCTCTAATCGTAAGGCTTTTCCAGCTTCGCGGCCTACGCCGCTCCTACAAGAAATCGGTCGAAGCGCTATCCAGCGAGCTGCTGCCGCTTGTGGGAGCGGTGTAAACCGCGAAGCTCGTAGATTCTCAGATCGCGAAGGTTGTTTGCCGCGAAGCATTACTTGCTTCGCGGCTTACGCCGCTCCCACAACAGCTGCAGCGTTTACGGCTGTGCGATCTGCAGCCTGTAGCTTGTCCGGCTGCTGTACTCCTCACCATTCAATATGGCCCGCACTTCCACCGCATGCTCGCCTTCTGCCAACTTTGTCGGCAACGCCGCGCGCCACAGGTGACTGGACGGCACGGCTTCGGGTGAGCGGTCGTAGCCACGCAGTTCACCGGCCAGATCATCGGCAATGTTCTCCACCAGCAGGCGCGGATCAGCTTGCTTGACCTGCTTCATCGGCTGCCATTCGCCGTCGTCCACGCGGAACTCCACCAGCAGGCCTTCATAGCCCATGAACACGTTGGCGTAGATGCCCCAGGCCGGATACGCACCTTGGCGCAGCACCTTCGGCGCGTGCAAGGCGATCTGCTGATCGGCAGGCGCGCGGGCAACGCGGTACTCGACGCTGTACTGGCCTTGCGGGCGGATATTGAGCAGGCCGTAGCCGTTCGGCGTACCGTCGGCCATGGTGGTATCGGGAATGCCCTGTGCATCCTTCAACCCGGACCAGAACGCACCGCAGGCAGCGCCTACGTTGTACTCGTGCAGCGGCTTGGCACCATTCCAACCCTGCGCTGCGCCCCAGAACACCTGGCTCTGGTTGTGGGTATGGCCGCTGACAATCAGCGGATGCGGTACCTGCTCCAACAGCTTGAACAGGCGGGCACGGTCTTCGGCACGATAGACGTGGTCGAACAGTGGGATATGGAAGCCCAGCACCACCAGTTTGTCCTTCGGGATGGTCGGCAGGTAGGCCTCGAGGAAGGCGAACTGGTCCTCGCGCAGACCGCCGACATACGCAGGCTTTTGCCCGGGCTGGGCGATGATGTCGTCCATGCCGATGAACACCATCGACGCCTCTTCCCAGGCGTAGGTGTCCGGGCCAAGCTGCCGATGGAAACTTGCCAGCGAATCAGCGTCGCTGCTCGCGCCAAGGTCCATGTCGTGGTTGCCGGGAACATGCAGCCAAGGTACCCCCAGCGAGGTGACCGCCTTGGTCAGCGCCGGATAGAGGCTGGGGTCGTCATTGGTGATATCGCCCAGGGTCATGCCCAGGCGCGCCTGGTGCTTACCGCGCAGCGGTTCAATGATGTCGCGTTCGAAGTAGCCCACATCCAGTGCGGTGCTGGTCTGGCTGTCGGCCAGCAACAGGGCCTGGAACCTGCTGGGTGCGTTCTTCTCCGGCTTCAGTGCGAACGGGCGGCACTGCGCCTCGCCCTCACCTGCCTGCGGCCGCCAGATATCAGGCAGGCCATCCGCGCGCTTGGCGGCGCTATAACCGGCCGGTTTGATGATGAAGATGTTGGGCTGGCTGGAGGCTGGCAGCTGGTAGCGGCCGTCCTTGCCGGTGCTGACGATGTGCTCGCCATCGGAGACACGGATGCCGGCCAGCGGCTTCTCGCCCGCGTCCTGCCGCCCATTGCCGTTGCTGTCGAGGAATACCGCGCCGTCGATGCAGGAGGCGCTGGCGGCTAATGGCGCGCTGGCCAGCAGCAGAGCAGGCAACAGGAGTAGGCGCATGAAGGTCTCGGCAACAATGGGCAGGCGCCCATTATCGCCCCGGGATGCTGCAAAGGCGTTGCTGCAGGTGGCGAACAGCATTGATCTTGTGGGAGCGGCCTCAGCCGCGAAGCTGATACAGCGTCCGATTGCGGGATGGCTGGCCGCGACGCATTGCCAATTTCGCGGCTGACGCCGCTCCCACATCTGGCCTATCGGTAAAGCTGCTGCCGAGCATGGCTCGGCACTACAGAAAAGCCCGGTAAAGCCCCTGCCGAGCATGGCTCGGCACTACAGGCTAGCTGGCTGCCTTTTCTGCGGCCTTGGCGTGGCGGTCTTCGAGCACGCCGATGGCGTCGTCCAGCGACAGGCCACGGGCGCGCAGCAGCACGATCAGGTGGAACAACAGATCGGCCGATTCGCCCAATAGATCTTCGTCGAGCTGTACAACGCCCGCCAGTGCCGTTTCCACACCCTCCTCGCCCACTTTCTGCGCGATATGGCGCGCGCCTTTCTCGAACAGCTTGGTGGTGTAGCTGTTGAGCGGACGGTCATGCTCGCGCTGTTTGATCAAGGCATTCAACGCACCGAGGAAATTACCCGGTGCGGCGCTGAAGCAGCTGGTCTGCCCGGTGTGACAGGTAGGGCCATGCGGGCGCACGGTAACCAGCAAGGTGTCGTTGTCGCAATCGCTGCGGATGTCGACCAGATCCAGGTGGTTGCCGGAGCTCTCGCCCTTGGTCCACAGGCGCTGCTTGCTGCGACTGAAGAAGGTGACCTTGCCACTGCTGCAGGTGGTTTCCAGTGCATCGCGGTCCATGTAACCCAGCATCAGCACGCGCAGCGTGGCCTCGTCCTGGATGATGACCGGGATCATGCCGTTGACCTTGTCCCAGTCCAGTGCGGCCGGATCAACCGGATTGAATTCAGTAGACATCCCTAACCTCGATTTGTTGTTCGCGCAGGAACTGCTTCAGTTCCGGAATTGCAATGGCGCCGGAGTGGAACACACTGGCAGCCAATGCCCCGTCAACGTCAGCCTGTTCGAATACATCGGCGAAATGCTGCGGCGTGCCCGCGCCGCCAGAGGCGATCAACGGAACCGTGCACAGCGCCCGGGCCTGGCGCAACTGTGCAATATCGTACCCCTTGCGCACGCCGTCGCTGTCCATGCAGTTCAGCACTATTTCACCTGCGCCGTGGGCCTGCACTTCACGCACCCAATCCAGGGTCAGCCTGGCTTCGGCGCGGGTCTTGCTGGGGTCGCCGGTATAGGAACGTACCCGCCACTGGCCATCGGCTTCGTGGATGGAGTCGATGCCGACCACCACGCATTGCTCACCAAAAGCTTCAGCCAATTCCGCGATCAGCTGAGGACGCTCCAGCGCCGGAGTATTGATGGAGATCTTGTCGGCCCCCGAATTGAGGACGGCGCGCGCGGTTTCCACATCGCGGATACCGCCAGCCACGCAGAACGGGATGTCGATCAAGCGGGCCACGCGCTCGATCCAGGCGCGGTCCACCGAGCGGCCTTCCGGACTGGCGGAGATGTCGTAGAACACCAATTCATCGGCGCCCTGGTCGCGGTAGCGCAGCGCCAGTTCGGTGATGTCACCCATATCGATGTGGTCGCGGAACCTGACCCCTTTGACCACGCGGCCTTCGCGCACGTCCAGGCAGGGAATGATGCGCCGGCTCAACATGACAATGCCTCATCCAGTTGCAGGTGACCTTCCAGCAGCGCCTTGCCGAGCACCGCTCCGCCGCAGCCTGCGGCCCTGGCGGCGCGGATGTCATCTGCATCGCGCACGCCACCAGAAGCCTGTACGGCCACGCCGGGCAACAATTCCGCAAGATGCGCGTATAGCTCGATGTTCGGGCCGGACAGCATGCCGTCACGGGAAATGTCGGTGCACAGCAGGTGCTTCATGCCAGCCTGCGCGTAACGCTGGGCCAGTTCGTCCAGGGTCACATCCGCGGTTTCCGTCCAACCATGCACCGGCAGGCGCCAAATGCCGTCTTCGCCCTGCCGCGTGTCCAGCGCGATGGTCAGCTGCTCGGCACCGAACTCGGCCAGCCAGGCCAACACCTGCTCGGGCTGACGCACCGCCAGCGAACCGATCACCACGCGGCTGGCGCCTGCATCAAGAATGCGCGCCACATCGTCGCGGCCACGCACGCCGCCGCCGGTCTGCACCTTCAGTTTGGTGGTGGCTGCGATCTGCTGCAGCAACGGTCCCAAGGTGTAGCCGCCAGCCTTGGCTGCATCCAGATCGACCAGATGCATCCAACTGGCACCGGTGCTGGCGAAGGCCTGCGCACGCGGCAAGGCATCGTCACCGTAAGTGGTCTGCTTGGCGTAATCGCCCTGCAGCAGGCGTACGACGCGGCCGTCACGGATATCCAGCGCGGGGTAAACAGTGAAGCTCATGCGGCAATCTCAAGAAAGTTCTGCAGGATGCGTGCGCCCGGCCCAGCCGAACGCTCGGGATGGAACTGCGCACCGCAAAGACGCTCGCGCTGTACCACCGCGGTAAACAGACCACCGTGATGGCAGGCTGCAACGGTGTCGGAAGTGACGGGAGCTGCATAGCTGTGCACGAAGTAGGCGCTGGAACCGAGCGGAACGCCCTCAAGCAAGGGTGACTCACGCAAGGCCAGCAACTTGTTCCAGCCCATATGTGGCACGCGCACACCAACGCCAGGGTGCAGGCGACGGACGATGCCGGGCAGCAGGCCCAGGCATTCAACATCACCCTCTTCCGAACGTTCAAACAGCAACTGCATGCCAAGGCAGATACCCATCAGCGGCACCTGCAGCTCGCGCAACGGCTGCACCAGCCCCTGCGCATGCAAGCGCCGCATGCCCTCGGCCGCAGCCCCCACACCCGGCAGGATTACCCGCTCAAGGCCGGCGAGATCCGTTGGCTCGCGCACCATCTGCACATCAACCTGCAGCCGCTCCAATGCATAGCGCACTGAACCCAGGTTCGCGCCGCCAGCATCAACCAGGCCAACCTTGCTCACAAGGCCCCCTTGGTTGACGGCAGCTCGGTGCCTTCCTTGCGGATGGCCTGACGCAGTGCGCGGGCCAGGGCCTTGAAGCAGGCTTCCACCTTGTGGTGATCGTTGTCGCCTTCCACCTTCAGGTTGAGGTTCAAGCCGCTGGCATCGCATAGCGAGCGGAAGAAATGCGGCACCAATTCAGTCGGCATATCACCGACGCGCTCACGCTTGAACTCACCGTCGAATACGAAATACGGGCGCCCACTGAAATCCAGCGCGGCGCTGGCCAGGGTTTCATCCATCGGCAAGGTAAAGCCGTAGCGACCAATGCCGCGCTTGTCGCCCAAGGCTTCGCGCAAGGCCTGGCCCAGCGCGAGACCGGTGTCTTCGATGGTGTGGTGTTCGTCGATGTGCAGGTCGCCCTTGGCCTCCACTTCCAGCGCAAAGCCACCGTGGCGCCCGATCTGGTCCAGCATGTGGTCGAAGAACGGCAGGCCGGTATTGATCTTCGAACTGGCGACTTTGTCCAGGTCGACAAACACGCGGATCTGGGTTTCCTTGGTGTCACGCTGCACGGTGGCGCGGCGCGGCGCGTCGGCCAGCTCATGGGCGATCGCATCCCAATCCCATTCACCGCCAAACTGCTCGGTGCGCAGCTGGAAGCCACGGATCTTCATGTTGTCGGCGAACTGGATGTCGGTGGGACGATCACCGACCATGCCCGAGCGCGCCCAGTCGATGCTGCGGTCCTGCAGGTACGAGACCATCATGCCGATGCCCGGCTTGCGGTTGGGGCTGTTGTCCTGCGGCCAGCTGGGGTCGATCAGCACGTCGCGAAAGTGTATGCCCTGGCTGGCGAAGATCTGCAGCATCAAGTCGTTCGGGCCATCGAAACTGGCCTGCGGGTAGCCTTCGGTGCCGAGGCCATCCTGGTTGGAGACGATGACGAACTGGTAGCCGGCATCGCGCAGCTTCAGCATCGCCGGGATCACGCTCCTGACGAAGCGGATCTTCTCGTAGGCGTCGATCTGGAAGTCGGCCGGCTCCTCGATCAAGGTGCCATCGCGATCGACAAACAGAATGGGGGTCATGCGGTGCGCTCCAGCGTGGCAAGTGCGTCGAGGACGCGGTCGTTCTGTTCGGGGGTACCCAAGGTGATGCGCAGGGCGTCCTGCAACTGCGGCGCGGCGCGCTGATCACGCACCACCACGCCTGCATTCAGCAGGGCTTGAAACGCCGCCTCCGCATTCTGGAAGCGCACCAGCAGGAAGTTCGCATCCGAACCGTAAACATGGCGTACACAGGGCTGCAGTGCCAAGGCAATGCGTAGCCGGCTGCGCTCGCTGCGCACGGTGGCGATGCGGGCGCGGGTCTGCGACAGCGCTGCGTCGTCGAGGCCAGCAAGCGCCAAGGCAGAGCTTGGTGTGGGAATCGGATACGGCGCTTGGCAACGCCGCAGCACGGCGATCAGTGCTGCATCGGCGATGACACTGCCAATGCGCGCTGCGGCCAATGCGTGCGCCTTGGACAAGGTGCGCAGTACCGCGATGTTGTCGAATCGATCCATCAAAGTGGTGGCAGATGGCTCATCGGCAAACTCGCCATAGGCTTCGTCAACTACCACCAGCGCTTGTCCGCGCAGCGCCTCGGCCACGGCCTGCACCTGCTGCAGCGGAATGCTCAGGCCACCGGGATTGGACGGCGAGCACAGGAACACCAGCTTGGCCTTGCCTTGTTTTGCAGTGGCAATGATGGCGTCGATATCAGGCACCAGCCCCGCATCGGTATCCAGCAGAGGCACTTCCAGCGCGGGCGCATTCTGCAAGCGTGCACTGACCGCGTACATGCCGAACACCGGTGGCGTATACAGCACTGCGTCGCGGCCGGGTTCGCACAGGGCGCGCACCAGCAGATCGATGGCTTCGTCGCTGCCGCGACCGATCAGCAACTGTTCGGGCTGGCAGCCGTACAGGCCGGCCAAGCGCTCACGCAGTGCCTGCGGTTGCGGGTCAGGGTAGCGGCGGCAACTGGCATCTGCATCACCAGGATTCGCCCATGCCGACTCATTGGCGTTGAGCCATATCTCGCCCTGCAACTTTGCACTGCGCGCGGAAGAATAGCCGCCGAAATCACGCAGATCCTCACGAACCAGATCAAGCACGCTCACGGTGCTACTCCCAGCCGCAGCGCCACCGCATTGGCATGTGCGCCCAGCCCTTCTGCACGCGCCAAGGTCAGCGCGCACGGGCCGATGCCTGCGATCCCTTCGCGACTGGCGGCCTGCACGCTGATCTGGTTCTGGTAGCTGGCAACGCTGACACCGCTGTAAGCACGTGCCGCACCGGCGGTAGGCAACACGTGATTGGTACCGGAGCAGTAATCACCCAACGCTTCGGGCGTGTAATCGCCGAGGAACACCGAGCCGGCTGCGTCCACTTTGTCCAGCCATTGACGCGGCTCGCGCAGGGCGAGAATCAGGTGCTCGGGCGCGTAGCGATTGGAGATATCAAATGCCTGCGCAATCGAATCGACCTTGACCAGCAGCGATGCGGCCAGCGCCTGACGGGCAATTGCTTCGCGGCTGAGCTCTGCAAGCTGGGCTTGCACCTGGTCCTGGACGGCGGCAATCATAGCCGCGTCATCGCTGAGCAGCAGCACCTGCGAATCCGGACCATGCTCGGCCTGCGACAGCAGATCAGCAGCGACAAACGCAGGGTTGGCGCCAGCATCGGCGATCACCAGCACCTCCGAAGGACCGGCCGGCATGTCGATCGCGGCGGCGCCGGCTTGCGCGATCTGCTGTTTGGCTTCGGTAACGAAGCTGTTACCGGGGCCGAACAGTTTGTCGCAGGACGGCACCGATTCGGTGCCATAAGCCATGGCAGCAATTGCCTGCGCGCCGCCGATCTTGAACACGCGGTGCACGCCGGTCAGGCGCGCAGCCACCAATACGGCAGGATCGGCTGTGCCGTCCTTGCGCGGCGGCGTGCATAGCACCACTTCGCGGCAACCTGCCAGCTTGGCGGGAACACCAAGCATCAATGCAGTGGACGGTAACGGCGCGCTGCCCGCCGGGACGTACAAACCAACCCGCGAAATCGGGCGAATGACCTTTTCGCAGACCACGCCGGGCGCGGTTTCCACGCTGTAGGGCTGGGCCATGCCGGCGCGGTGAAAGGTATCGATGCGATCTGCGGCCTGCTGCATGGCGATGCGCAGCTCTGCCAACACCGCCAGTTCGGCAGCGGCGAATTCTGCTTCGCTGACTTCAAAACGCTCCGGTGCGATGCCATCGAAGCGCTGGGTGATCTCGCGCAAAGCAGCGTCGCCACGCGTGCGCACCTGCTCGATCAAGCCAGCGACGGAATCGCGGGTCTGCGCGGCAACAGCCTGAACCGGACGGGTCAGAGCGCGTGCCTGTGCATTGGCGTCGAGCGCGTTCCAATCGAGGATGTTCATACCAGCGACTTCTCCACCGCCAACACCATCAGACCCTGCGCGCCGGCGCGTTCCAGCTCTTCCAGACGCTGCCAGCTGAGCGCGCCACTGCACATGGTCTGCAGACGCACGGCATCACCCTGCCCCGGCAAACGCAGCAACGGCTCGGCATCAGGGAGCAAGCGGGCCAGCTCTTCAATGCGATCCTCGGCAGCCGAGAACATCAGCAGCTTCTGATCCTGGACCTTGCTCAGGCCGTCGAGACGGCGCAGCAGCATTGCCATCAAACCTGCGCGAGCGTCATCCAGTTCGTGCACTGGACCGGCCAGCACCGCTTCACTTTCCAGCAGTACCTCCACCGGCTTGAGCTGGTTGGCGGCCAAGGTGGCTCCGCTCGAAACCAGATCGCAGATCAGTTCAGCGGTGCCCAGCTTCGGCGCGATTTCCACCGAACCGGACAGCTCGACCACTTGAGCATCGACGCCCTTTTCCTTCAGCCAAGCGGCAAGGATGGCCGGGTAGCTGGTGGCGATGCGCTTGCCCTGCAACATCTGCACGCCTTGCCACTCCCAGTCTTCCGGTACCGCGATCATCAAGCGGCAGGAGCCGAAGCCAAGGCCACGCAGCGGCTGGTAGGCGTCTGGCAGGCCGATCTGGCGGCGAGCCTTGGCCTGCTCGTCCAGTTCGTTCAGACCGACCACACCCAGGTCGCAGACACCGTCGGCGATCAGGCCCGGAATATCGTCATCGCGCACCAGCAACAGGTCCACCGGCAGCGATTCGCCAAAGCAGAACAGCTTGTCGCGGCTCTGCCGCCAGCTCAGGCCACAGGCGGCCAACAGGCTACGCGCAGGATCGGCCAGGCGGCCGCTTTTCTGAATGGCGATGCGCAGCCGGTCGCGTGCCGGCGCGGAGGTTGAAGCACTCATGGGGTTATCTCAGTTGGATTCGGTTTTGCGCGTGGCGAGACGGTCGATGGCGGCGGCATAGCCACCGGCACCGTGCTCGAGCGAACGCGCGACCCGACCAATGGTGGTGACGCTCACCCCGGTCAGGTCGTAGATCTCGCGGTAGGGCACACCCTTGCGCAGCAAGGGGACCACCCGCCAGCGGTCAGCCATGGCCTCCAGCTCGGCCGGCGTGCACAGATCGCGCAGGAAGGCCTGCACGTCCTGCGGCCTGTCCAGCGCGGCCAACGCCCGCGCCAACGCCTTCAGCGGGGCATCGGAGGGCTTCTCTCGTTCAGTGTCAGGGCGTGGCTTCATCATGTATCAACGTATTAGCGTGCTAATACATTAGTTCGAAATAGATCCCGAGTCAAACCGCGGCCCTGTGTTGGGAATGGAGCTTTCCGGCAATGCCCCAGCCGAGCATGGCTCGGCTCTACAGGTGGGGCGCGCGCGTGCGCTCAGATCAGCCAGAAGCCCCCCTCCCCAGCCCTCCCCTTCGCTACGCAAAAGAGAGGGGGCAGAAGCGGTAGTGGGGGGGGGGGGGGGGGGGGGGGGGGGGGGGGGGGGACGCGGCCCGCGCCGG
>NZ_JBRREF010000103.1:0-16179 GCF_056760135.1 Stenotrophomonas sp. STEN023
GCCGCTACATCATGAGATGACATAGACAGCAACGACTTCAGCACCATCAGCTTCGCGGCTTACGCCGCTCCCACAAAAATCAATCGCGAAGCGGCACGCAGCCACAGGCTTCTGCAAAGGACTGGAACAACCGCAGCCCATCATGGCTGGGATTATCCTGTGGGAGCGGCGTAAGCCGCGAAGCTGATGATGCTGAAGGCCTTGGCAGCTTTACTATCTGATGATTTGGCGGCTTCGCGGTTCACGCCGCTCCCACAAAAGCCAGTCCAATGAAAAAGGGCGCCTTGCGGCGCCCTTTGTGCTTACTTGCGGCGCTGTGCCGGCACGAAGACTTCGTTGACTGCAGCCGCCAGCTGATCCGGTGGCAGCAGGCCCTGGTCGAGCAGGAAGTTGTTGAATGCCAGGCGGTCGAACTTGTCGCCCAGGGCCAGCTCGGTCTGCATGCGCAGTTCCATGATGCGGGTGTAGCCGTAGAAGTAGCTGCAGGCCTGGCCCGGCGAACGCACGGTGTAGCGGTCCAGTTCCTGGGTGGTCATCGCTTCGGACAGACCGACGCCTTCCACCAGCACCTTGCGGGCGCGCTCGCGGTCGGTCTGGCCCAGGTTGAGCGCGGGATCGAGCATCGCGCGGGCGGCGCGCAGCAGGCGGAACTGCAGCGCGATCATCTGCCCGTCCAGCGGCTCGAACGGCACCATCTCGGCCTCGGCATACAGCGCCCAGCCTTCAACGTTGACGGAATTGAAGGCGAACATGGTGCGCGCCAGCGAGATGCCGCGCTCAACCATCGCCGCGAACTGCAGGTCGTGGCCGGGGCGGCCTTCGTGCGCACTCAACGTCCATGCTGCCGAGCCGAAGTTGAAGTCGTCGTACTGTGCCTTCTCGCCCGACGCCGGGTTGCCCAGCGGCAGCACGAAGGTGCCCTGCTGGCCGGTGTTGCCGACCAGCGGTGCCGGCAGGTAATGCGGTGCCGGCGAAGCAGCGCTTTCAGCTTCACTGCCCAGGCGCATCTGCAACGGCCGTTGCGGCACGTCGACGATGCCCTGCTTGTGGATGATCGGGTCGATCGCATCGATGACGCCACGGTAATGCGATTCCAGCTGGTCGTTGCTGATCTTGTCCTGCTTCAGCGCGCGGATCACCGCTACATAGTCGGTGTTGTCGGCGACCTTCAAACCCTTGGCCTGCACCACCAACGGTGCTAGCTGGCGCATCATCGCGCGGGTTTCCATGTACTCGAGCTGGGCGCGCTGCATCAGCAGGGCCGGATCGATGTCCACGCCCACTTCCTTGAGCTGGAAGGCATACAGCTCGGCCGGCAAGCGGTTGTCGGTGCGTGCCTTGGGCAGTACGTCCTTCTGCGTCCAGGCGATGTAATCCTTCATCTGCGTGGACAGCTCGGCCAGCGAGGCATCGGCGCCGTCGATTTTGTACTTGGCGAACAGCTTGCCGATGCCGGCGATGTAGGTGTCGACATTGGCCAGCGCCTGATCCACTTCAATCCTGGTCGGCTGCAGCAGATTGGGCGTGCCGCTCTTTTCCTCGTAGCGCTGGCGCGCCAGGGTGGCAAGCGGCTGCGTGCCCGGCGCCTTGCCGAGGTAGGCATTGAGGCGGTCCAGTGCCTTGAACCGGCGCGCTTCGGGCACCTGGTCGGAGAGCAGGCCGTTGATGCCGCCAAACACAGTCTGCGGCACATCCACCCACGGCATCAGGTGCTGTTCGTTGAGGGTGCTGCTTTCGATGTTGCGCTCGGCGGCACCGATCATGATCTCCAAATCCTGGCGCAGGTTGGGATCGCGCTCGACCTGCAGCTTCTCGCGCAGCTGATCGCGCGCCTTGTTCATCGCAGCGCGGTAACGGCCGGCATTGTCCGGGCGCAGATCGACGACCTTGTCGTCATAGCCCGGCACGCCGAAGAAGCTGGTCATTTCGGGCTGGAACGGTGCCTGCGCCTGCAGCAGGATCTGGGCCAGCTCATTGCTGCGCGCAACCCAGGCCGGGGCGGCGGGCGTGGTCTTGGTCGTGGCGGGTGCGGCGGCGCTTGCGGTGAGCGGCAGCGGCGCGGCCAGAGCGAGCGCGACGGCGAGGACAAGAGGCTTCATGGACAGCTCCGTAAGGGATGGGCTGACCGTACGCAGTCGCTGCCGGTGCGGCAAGGGTAGGAAGTGGGGGTGTTGGGGGATTGCTGGTGCAAAAGCTGACCCCTCCCCAACCCTCCCCTTGGCCTTTGGCCAAAGGGAGGGGGCAGAGCGTTGCTCCCTCCCTTTCGCGCAGCGAAGGGGAGGGTTGGGGAGGGGTGCTTTTTGCTTCAAGCCTGCAAGCCCCCTCACCCACACATCAAAACAGCAAAATGCCTCAGGGCTTCAAACAACGCCCAAGGAAGTTCTCAGCCACCCGGTAACGGTGCAACGCATCCGCGCCCGACAACCCATGCTTGGCACCCGGATAGGTCATCAGCTCGAACGGCTGGCCACGCTTCTGCAGCGCGCTCATCAGGCTGGTCGAGTTGGAGAACAACACGTTGTCATCGGCCATGCCGTGGATCAGCAGCAGCGGCGAGGTCAGCCCGGCGATGTGGGTCAGCACCCGCGCTTCGCGGTAGCCGTCGACATTGGCCGCCGGCAGGTTCATGTAGCGCTCGGTGTAATGGGTGTCGTACAGGCCCCAATCGGTGACCGGCGCGCCGGCCACGCCACAGGCGTACTGGTCCGAGGCCTTGGCCAGCAGCATCAAGGTCATGTAACCGCCGTTGGACCAGCCCTGCACGCCAATGCGGCTGCCATCCACCCATGGCTGCGACTTCAGCCATTCCACGCCCTTGAGCTGGTCAGCCACTTCGACCGTGCCCTGCACGCCGTACAGCGCGCCGCCGAAGTCACGGCCACGACGCGGCGTGCCACGGTTGTCCAGCGAGAACACCACATAGCCGCGCTGGGCCAGGTACTGGTTGAACAGGTGATCGCCACGACCCGGCCAGCTGTCGGTCACGGTCTGCGAGGCCGGGCCGCCGTACACGTAGACGGCAACCGGGTATTTCTTCGCCGGGTCGAAGCCTTGCGGCTTGATCACGCTGTAATTCAGCGGCGTCTTGCCATCGGCAGCGGTCAGCGTGCCGTATTCGACCGGGCGCTGTGCGTCGCGGTACCTGGCATACGGGTGCTTGGCGTCGGCCAGGTTGTTATCCAGCAGGGTGGCGATCTTTTCGCCATTGGCGCGGAACAACTCGATCTGCGGCGGCGTGGTGTGGTTGGACCAGCTGTCCACATAGACGCTGGCGTTCTTGGCGAACGCGGCACTGTGCATACCGGCGGTCTTCGACAGCTTGGTCGGCGTGCCACCGGCCAGCGGCACCGAATAGATTTCACTGCGCAGCGCGGAGTCGACACCGGCACGGAAGTAGACGGTGCCCGCTTCTTCATCGACGGCCAGCAGTTCGTCCACCGGCCAGTTGCCCGAGGTCAACGCGGTCTGGCTGCGGCCATCGGCGCTGGACACATACAGGTGCTGGAAGCCGCTGCGCTCGGACGACCACAGGAAGCGGCCATCCTTGAGGAACTTCAGGCTGTTGTGCAGCGGCACCCAGGTCTTGCTGGTCTCGGTGACCAGCACCTGCTGCTTGCCGTCGCCCAAGTTGGCTTCGATCAGCTCCAGCGTGTGTTGGTCGCGGCTCTGGCGCTGGAAGGTCAGGTGCTGGGCATCGCGCCAGTTGACGCGGGTCAGGTAGATATCTTTCTGCTTGCCAAGGTCCACCCAGTTGACCGCCGCATCAGCGCGCGGGGCGATCACGCCCAGGGTGACCAATACGTTCGGATCACCAGCTGCCGGGTAACGCTGCTCGATCATCTCCACGCGGTCGGCATACATCTCATAGCGCTTCTGCACCGGCACCGGTGATTCGTCGATGCGGGCGAAGGCAATGGCCGAGTCGTCCGGCGCCCACCAGTAACCGGTGTGGCGGTCCATTTCCTCGTCGGCGACGAACTCGGCCACACCGTTGCCGATGGTGGCGCTGCCGTCGCGGGTCAGCTGCAGCTGCTTGCCACTGGCCAGGTCGATCACCCACAGGTTGCGCTCGCGCACGAAGCTGACGAAGCCGCCCTTGGGCGAGAGCTTGGCATCGGTGCTGAAGCCTTCACCGTTGGTGAGCTTGCGCACCGCAGCGCTGCCCTGCTTGCCCAGGTCGTAGAGATAGAGCTCACCGCCGAGCGGGAACAGCAGGGTCCTGGCATCCGGCGACCACTGGTAGTCGACGATGCCGCTGAAGGCGGCGATGCGCTGGCGCTCGCGGCGTGCCTTTTCGGCATCGCTCAGGGTTTCAGTGCCGGGCAGCACCACTTTGGAATCCACCAGCAGCCGGGTCTGGCCGCTGGCGATGTCGTATTCCCACAGGTCCAGCTGCTTGACGTCGCTGTCCTTGCCACGCAGGAAGGTGACCCGCGAACCATCCGGAGCCACCTTGGGCTTCATCAACGTGGGGCCGGACAGCGGCGCATTGCCGGTGATGGCTTCGAGGGTGAGCTTCTCGGCGTGGACGGCGGGAGTGGCGAGGATCATGGCAAGGGCTAGAAACAAGGGACGCATGGGATTCCTGTCAGGGACAGCACGGATCGGGCCATCCTAGCGAACCACGGCCTGCTGTGCTTCCATCGAAAGTCCTGCTTCGACGATCCCGTTCGCACCCACATGACCGATTCCGCTCCACACCTGCGCTGGCAGGCCGCCGTCCATGCCTACGCCAGCCATCTCAACGACTACGTCGCCCGCGGTGATGCCTGCAATTGGAAGAACATGGGCCAGCCGCAGGATCCACCCGATCTGTCGGCGCTGTTGCCGACCCTGATGGAAGCGTTGCGCGCAGCCAATGCCAACGGCGACGAAGCGGCACTGGCGCAGCTGCGCGGGCAATGGCCGCCGCTGCATGAGGCCACCCAGCCGCTGCTGGAGGCCAATGGCCAGGGCTTCAGCGCGCTGGCCTGGCTGCGCGACGGCAGCCTGCTGGTGCGCACCGGTGCCTGGTACGAGCCGGGCCAGGTGCTGATGGTATGCGGGCTGGAAACCCGTCCGCTGCCCGACGTGGTGATGTTCGGCAGCAGCCCGGACCGGCAGCTGGTGGCACTGGCCACGGACGGGCACATCCGCATCATGCGCAACGAACGGACCGAGTCCGTCGCCGAGTTTGCGCTGCCACGTGGCGACGAGGCCTTGCCGGCAAACCTGGCCGCCTTGGCCGAAGCCGAAGACGAGGCCGCGATCCAGCAGCTGATCCCCTTCAACGACGGCCAGCGCGCGGTGGTGGTGCGCGCCGATGGAGTGTTCCTGTGCAGCGCAGGCAGCATCCAGCGGCTGTTGCCGACCGCCGACGAGCTGCAGGAACAGGCTGCCGACGAGGACCCATATGCAGTGCGGCTGGACATGGTCCATGCTGCGGTCTCGCCCGATGGCCAGTGGATTGCCTGCGGCCAGCAGGACGGCCACCACCGGATCTTCGATGGCCACGGCCAGGCGGTATGCACGATTGGTCCGCACGGCGAGTACCCGCACCACGCGGCGTTCTTCGCCGATGGCCAGCATGTCGCGCTGAACGCCTGCCACTTCTACAACGGCGCCACCATCGCGGTGGAAACCGCCGCCTTTGGCCAGATCAACACCGACTTCTACGAAGACCACCCTGCGCTGCAGGTAGTGGACCCGGGCGGGCGCATCTACGCCAGCGCAGCCGTGGCCGGCGGGCTGGTGCTGGGCGACGCCTATGGTTACCTGCGCGCGGTGGATGCAGCCGGCACGCTGCTGTGGAAGCAGCACGTCGGCAGCACCATCAGTGCGATGGCCAGTTCCGCCGATGGCCGCCTGCTGGCGGTAGGCAGCCATTCGGGCACGGTGCACCTGCTCGACCTGACATCGACCGCCGCCACTCCGGAACAGGTCGGCGTGGGCGCGCACCCGGAGATCCGTCGCTGGCTGTTCTGGAAGCAGGAAGCCGCGCCGCTGGCGTGGTGATTCCCCTGCCGCGCAGCGCGCCGCCGGCATGGCGGCCGCTGCCCGATCCCCTGCTACGTTTCAGCGCTGCCCGAACAGCAGACGCTTTTCCTCGTCGCTGAGCGGCTGTCCGGCCTGCGGGTTGACCGTCGGCCCGACCGCGTAGGCGCGCTGGGTGGCCGGACGCTCGGCGATGGCCTGGTGCCAGCGGCGCAGGTGCGGGAAGGCCTCGAAGTCCACCGGCAGCTTGGCGTAGGCACCAATCCACGGATAGCTGGCCATGTCGGCGATGCCGTACTCGTTGCCGCCCAGGTAGGCCGACTCGGACAGGCGCTTGTCCATCACCCGGTGCAGGCGCCGTACCTCGCTGTCATAGCGTTCGATCGCGTAGGGGATGCGCTCGGGCGCGTAGACGTTGAAGTGGCCCATCTGCCCACTCATCGGGCCCAGCCCGCCCATCTGCCAGAACAGCCATTCCAGCGTGGCGGCACGGCCGCGCAGGTCGGCGGGGATGAAGCGGCCGGTCTTCTCGGCCAGGTACAGCAGGATGGCGCCGGACTCGAACACGCTCAGCGGCGCGCCGCCGTCGGCCGGGGCATGGTCGACGATGGCCGGCATCTTGTTGTTCGGCGAAATGGCGAGGAATTCCGGCAGGAACTGGTCGCCCTTGCCGATGTTGACCGGGTGCACGCGGTAGTCCAGCCCGGCCTCTTCCAGGAACAAGGTGATCTTGTGGCCATTCGGGGTAGGCCAGTAATAAAGGTCGATCATGAATACGCCTCGGCGGAACCATCCTCAGGGGCTCCTACGGTAGCCGCTTGGCAGCCTTCCGGGCGACCGGTAACCTCCCCCGTTTCCGCAACGCACCATCCTTCCCAATGTCCGAACACAAACCGCTGAGTCCGCTCTCGTCCCTGATCTTCGCCTCGCGCTGGCTGCAGCTGCCGCTGTACCTGGGCCTGATCGTCGCGCAATGCGTCTACGTGTTCCTGTTCGGCAAGGAGCTGTGGCACCTGATCTCCCACGCCAGCACCTGGAGCGAGCAGCAGATCATGCTGATCGTGCTGGGCCTGATCGACGTGGTGATGATCTCCAACCTGCTGGTGATGGTGATCGTCGGCGGCTACGAAACCTTCGTCTCGCGCCTGCGCCTGCAGGGCCATCCGGACCAGCCGGAATGGCTGAGCCACGTCAACGCCTCGGTGCTGAAGGTGAAACTGGCGATGGCGATCATCGGCATCTCCTCCATCCACCTGCTCAAGACCTTCATCGAGGCCAGCCAGGTCGGCCTGCCGCTGTGCACCAAGGACCTGATCGCCTCCGGTGACCTGTGCACCAAGTTCACCAGCGACGGCGTGATGTGGCAGACCATCATCCACTGCGTGTTCATCCTGTCGGCCATTGGTATCGCCTGGACCGACAAGCTGATGTCCAACGGCCACGCCAAGCCGGCGGCCAACGCGCACTGAGCAAGACCAATGACGGGCGTCACACCATGTGACGCCCGTCACTCTTTCATTTCAGCGTCACCATTGGCCGCCGCTTACCGCGCCGGCGATGCTAGATTCGCGCTTCACTGCTGACAGGTACGGCATCGGGAAATGCCATCGCCTCACGCCGCCAAGGCCAACGCAGTCCACGTTCGTCGATTCAAGGGGATGTTTGATGTCGTACGTCATGAATAAAGGCAAGCTGCGCCTGCTCGTACCCGCTGTTCTGTTGACCACCCTGGTTGCCTGTTCCGGCAAGGAAGAACCCGCCGCACCGGCAGCTGCAGCGGCCACACCCGCAGCCGCTGCACCCGCCGCACCGGCGGTAGCGGAGAAGGTCCAGGCCATGGACACCCAGCAGCTGCGCGATCTGGCCAGCGCCGCCCTGCGCGAGAACCGCATGTATGCGCCGGCCGGCGACAACGCCATGGAGTACTACCTCGCCCTGCGCGACAAGCTGCCCGACGACGCCTCGATCAAGAGCGCACTGACCGACCTGCAGCCCTACACCCTGATCGCCGCCGAGCAGGCCTTGAGCCGCGAAGACTTCACTGAAACCCAGCGCCTGATTGCACTGGTCGAGAAGGTGGACCCCACCGCTCCAGCACTGCCGCGCCTGAAGCAGGGCGTCACCGGCAGCATGCAGGTGGCCGAACGCCGCACCGTGGAAGAAGCCGACAAGGCCAAGAAGGACGCTGAAACCCGCGCCAAACAGCAGGTCGAACAGCAGCGCCTGGCCCAGCAACAAGCCGTTGAAGCCACAGCCGCGCAGCAGCTGGCGGCCAAGCAGGAAGCCGCACGCAAGGACAGCGAACGCCAGGAAGCCGAGCGTCAGGCCGCCGCCCGCCGCGAAGCCGAACAGCGCAGCGCTGCCCAGGCCGCCGCCCAGCAGGCTGCTGCGCCCAAGCCGGCCGCCGCGCCGACCCTGCGCGCAGTCAGCACCCCGGCCCCGCGTTACCCGGCCGACGCACTGCGCTCGGGCACCTCCGGCGAAGTGCTGGTGGAGCTGAGCATCGGCACCGACGGCTCGGTCACCGACGCCCGCGTATTGCGCGCCACCCCGGCACGCACCTTCGACCGCGAAGCCTTGAATGCAGTGAAGCGCTGGAAGTTCGAGCCGATCAGCAGCCCGACCACCACGCGTCGTACGCTGGCGTTCGCGCCGAACAAGTAAGCGTTTTTTGCTTTCGAAAAAGGCCCGGAGCAATCCGGGCCTTTGTTGTTTTGGTAGTGCCGAGCCGTGCTCGGCAGACGCCTTACCGGTAGAGCCCTTGCCGAGCATGGCTCGGCACTACAGAAGCTCAGCCCGAGATCGCCAGGCGCTCCTGACGGTAACGCCACACGGCCACCGCCCACAGCAGCACTGCCAGCAACACCGAGGCGCCCAGATATACCGCCCATTGCGTGGCCGATGGCATCTCGCCGCGCGTCACTTTCACCAGCATCTGGTTCTGCGACAGAAACGGCACCGCGTACTGCCACAGCTGGGTGTCCTTCAGCGGGTAGGCCATCAAGGCATAACCCGGCAGCATCGGCAGCAGCATCAGCCAGACCATGTGGCTCTGTGCTTCCTTCATGCTCTTGGAGCTGGCCGACAGACAGGTCAGCAGCGCGGTGCCGATCAGCACCAGCGGCAGCAGGATCACCAGCAGCTTGCCCATCGCCGCGAAGCTCACGTCCAGCGAGCGCGCCGCGCCACCACCAATGCTGGCGCTGACCTTGAACGAGACCAGGATCAGCAGCATCGACGCCAGACCCAGCACCACTGCCGCCAGCATCTTGCCGCTGACCAGCGCACCGCGTGCTGCCGGCGTGGCCAGCAAGGGCTCCAGCGACTGCCGCTCACGCTCGCCAGCGGTTGTGTCCATGGCCAGATGCGAGCCGCCGATGAAGGCGAACAGCATCAGCACCAGCGGTAACACCACCGACAGGAAGATGCCGCGTTTGGCCTCGGCCGTTGCCAGATCACGTGTGCCTACATTGACCGGCGCAGCAACCGCAGGGTTCACGCCACGTGCCAGCAAGCGCAGGGCGCCCACCGATTGCCCGTAGGCAGTCAGCACATTGCGTACGCGGGCGATCTGCACATCGCCAGTACGGCGCGTGGTATCAGCGACGATCTCCACCTTGGCCGGCTTGCCGGCCTGCCAGTCGGCGGCGAAGTTCTCGTCGATCACCAAGGCCAGATCTTCGCGCTGGCTGCGGATCAGTGCTTCGTAGTCAGCCGGTGCTTCGGTGGCATTGATGCCGCGACTGGCCAGGAAGGCGACCAGGTTCGGGGCACGGGCGATGCCCACCACCGGGATGCTCAAGTCCTTTTCCAACTGCGTCTCGGCACGCAGATTGGTGAGCTTGTTCATGCCCAGGAACAGCAGCGGGTACAGCAGCGGCGCGGTCAGCAAGGTAAGCAGGAAGGTGCGGCGGTCGCGGGCGAAGTCGCGCAGCTCCTTGCGCATCACCGTGAAGATGGCGCGGAAATATCCAGTCTGGCTCATGCGTGCAGGCCCTCCTCGCTGCCGATCAGTTTCACGAACGCGTCTTCCAGGTTGCTCTCGTGGGCCTGCTCGCGCAGCTCATCCGGCGTGCCCTGGGCAACCACCCTGCCCTGCGCGACGATCACGATGCGGTCACACAGCGCCGCGACCTCCTGCATGATGTGGCTGGAGAAGATCACGCAGCGGCCTTCCTCGCGCAGTTCCTTGAGGAAGCCACGCAGGCCACGGGTGGTCATCACGTCCAGGCCATTGGTCGGTTCATCGAGGATCACGTTGCGCGGGTCGTGGATCAGCGCGCGGGCAATCGCGGTCTTGGTGCGCTGGCCCTGGCTGAAACCTTCGGTCGCGCGGTCGAGGAAGTCCTCCATCTGCAGCGCCTTGGCCAGACGCGCGGTGCGCTCGACGATGGCGGCCGAACTCATGCCATGCAGTTCACCGAAGTAATCGATGTTCTCGCGGGCGGTCAGGCGCTTGTACACACCGCGCGCATCCGGCAACACGCCGAGGCTGCGGCGCACTGCATTGGGGTCCACCGCGGCATCGATGCCATCGACCAGCACGCGGCCGCTTTCCGGCGTCATCAGCGTGTACAGCATGCGCAGCGTGGTGGTCTTGCCGGCGCCATTGGGGCCGAGCAGACCGGTGATCTGGCCGTCGTGGGCGGTGAAGCCGACGTCATCCACTGCAATCACCGGCGTCTTGTCCTTGCCCCTGCCGGGGAAGGTCTTGCGGAGTCGTTCTGCAACGATCATGGAAGCTAATCCTCAGTGATGCGGTGATGTCACGGTTCCCAGCCATTGAAGCTGGTGAACGGCGGCACGTAGTTGAGTTTTTCCAGGCAGGCACCGTCTAGCGCCTTCGGGTCGGTCTTTTCGATGAACTGCGCGAACAGCTTGGGCATGCAGCCAGCGCCGATGACGTTGTGGCCCTGGCCACGCAGCACGAACAGACGCGCGTTATCCAGATGCTTGACCACTTCTTCGCCATAGCGCGGCGGCGTCACCGGATCGAACTCGCCTTCCAGCACCAGCGTCGGCACCTTGCCGGCCAGCGGCTTGTGGAAGTCAGCCGGTGCCGTGCCCTTGGGCCAGGCGGCACACATCGCGGCCATGGCTTCGGCCATCTGGTTGCCGAGCACGGTCTTCTCGTCGCCACTGTTGGCGACCATGCTTTCCTTGTCTTCGCTGCACACCACCGACAACTGCATGCCCATCGCCATGGCGTCCTTCATCTCGCCCTGCAGCATCTGCGTCAGCGCCATCAGGTTGTCGTAGCGGCCGCCATTGGCTTCATGGATGAGTTTGGGCAGCAACGCGCCGGCCGCCGGCATGTAGGCGTACATGCGCACCAGCCCGGCAACGGTCTCGGCACGCAGCTCGCCTTGCTGCTGTTCGCCGGTGCTGGCGTCGCGGTACTGCACCGTCACCGGCTGCGCGCGCAGCTTGGCCAGCAGGGCGTCAAGCTCGGCACGTGGATCACCCAGGGTGTCCTTGCACGAGGCGGTCTTGGTGCATTGGGCGAACTGCAGCGCCAAGGCATCGTCCAGGTTGCGGGCGAAGATATTGCCCAGCTGCAGGCTGTTCGGCACCACCGAGTCGAGCACGATGCTGCGGGTGGCCTGCGGATGACGCATGGCGTACTGCTGGGCCACGCGGGTGCCATAGCTGACACCAACCAGATTGATCTGGGTCGCACCGATCGCCTGGCGCACCGCATCCAGATCCGCCACCGCTTCGGTGGTGGTGTAGAAGCGCAGGTCGGCCTTCTGCCCCAGCTGGGTGGCGCAGTTCTGTGCAGCTGTCTGCATCGACGCGGTCGTGAAATCGGCATCATCCGGCGTATCGCAGGCCAGCAGATTGGATTTGCCGGTGCCGCGCTGGTCGACCAGGATCACGTTGCGGTGCTTGCGCACCTCGGCAAATGCCGGGTCAACCTGCGGGAAGGTGGCAACCGCGGCCTGGCCGGGGCCACCGGCGAGGAAGAACACCGGATCCGGCTGCAGGTCGCTTTCCTTCTCCGGGGCAACCCAGGCGATGTTCAAGGCGATCTTGCGGCTCTGTGGATTCGCCCGGTCTTCAGGGACCTCCAGCGTGGTGCACTGCGCTTCCAGGCTGTCGCGGCTACCACTCGAGCTCAGGCTGCAGGGTTGGAAGTTCAAGCTGCCAAGCGTCTGCGGCTTGACCGCGCTGGCCGTTGCAACAGCAGCCCCGGCGGCGTCTGGTGCAGGCGCATCGGTTGATCGCACCAGGCGATAACCGACGATGCCGGCGATCACAGCCAAGGCGAGGATGGTTTGGGTCTTACGGGACATCATCGGAACAGCCCCTCACGGTTGAAGAAAAACGGGTCTACCTGCATCCAGACGCGGGCGCGGCAGCTATGTGACATCAGGAAAGAAAATTTCTTCGATCCGGCTTTCATACAAACGGGCGATGCGGAAGGCCAGCGGCAAGCTGGGATCGTATTTGCCGGTCTCCAGCGCATTGATGGTCTGCCGGGACACCTCCAGCTGCTCGGCCAACTCGCCTTGTGACCAGCCCTTGGCTTCACGCAGCTCGCGCAATCGGTTATCCATCGCCCCGGCTCAGTGGTAACGCCGCGCGACTACGGCCTTGGCCAACCCATACGACAGGCAGACCAAGGGAAACACCCACATCATCGCCACGCTGGACGGCACATCGATGACCTTGGCCGACTGCAGAAAGCCCCCTGTCAGGTATATCAGCGAAATAAACGCGGTAGCGAAACTCACTGCCTCCAGCTCGATGCGCTGCTGCAACTCATCGACATCGCGGATGTAGCGGATCATCGCCCGCAGCACCAGCATCATCGGCGGCACCGGCAGCAAGGCGATCAACGCGCGCAGCAGACCGTCTTCGACCCGCTGCAACAGCAGGATGGACAGCACCAGCAACACCACATAGCCGCCCATCGCCAGCATCACCTCGCGGGTATAGCGCTTGCGCAGCTTGGCCGGTGCGGCATCGCAGCCGGCGGGCATCAAGCGGCGCAGCAGTGCCGCCAGTGCCAGGCCAAGGGCAATGCCAAACAGGATGCCGATGACTTGCTGCGACACGCCCATCGGCTGCCACAGCAGCAGCGCGGATGCGACCAGGGTAAGTGCAGCGGCGGCAATCAGCATGCCGACCATCCACAGATTGCGGCTCATCGGCCGGCCCCTTGCGGCAGTGGCTGCGGGCCGCGAGTTACGACAGCACAGCGGCGGGCAACGAAGGCCGTTGCTGCGGAACAAACAAGAAACCTGCAATGACGCATGGCCAACCCCTGTAAAGCACGCTTTACACATCCTGCGGCCAGGACGGGCTGGGTGTCAAGCAAGCTTTACAGATGAACCCCCGCTCGGCGGCGGCCAGTTCCTCGGCCCGGCGCGGAAAGGCAGCGCCCATGACCAACAAAGGCGCGACCGGAAGGGTCGCGCCTGCATATGGACCAAGGTCAAACCAGCGGCCAGACCGGCCGGATCAACAACCTGGCGGCTGCGCGCCAGCCGCCAGCCATCACTTGCTGCTGACGTACTTCTCGCGGCGGATCTGCGGCATCGGCAGACCGGCTTCCTTCAGCGCTTCCACGCAGGTATCGACCATGTCCGGATTGCCGCACAGATAGGCGATATCGCGGGCCGGGTCCGGCGCGATCCCGGCCAATTGCTGCTGCACATAACCCTTGCGGACGTCGGCATGCGGGTTTTCCGGCAGTTCGCGCGACAGGCAGGGCAGGTAGCGGAAGCCCGGATTGGCCGCGGCGAAGGCGTAGAAGTCGTCGCTGTAGAGCAGTTCTTCCGGTGTACGCGCACCCTGCAGCAGCACCACTTCCACGCCGCGCTCGAGCATTGCCGTGCGCAGCTGCGGCAGCATCGAGCGGTACGGGGTGACGCCGGTGCCGGTGGCGATCAGCAGGTAGCGGCCATTGTGGTCCCCCGGCTGCAGGCAGAAGCGGCCAAACGGACCGCTGCCGCTGATGTGGTCGCCGGCCTTCAGGCCCTCGAACAGCGCCGTGGCGGCGCCGCCCGGCACGAAGCTGACCGCGATATCCACCGCTTCACCCGGGCCCATCGCATGGTCATGGATGGTGGCCAAGGAATAGCTGCGCTTGGTGGCGGTGCCGTCGGCGTAGTCGAAGTGGACCTGAATGAACTGGCCGGGCAGGAAATCCAGCGGTTGGCCGTCGTCACGGACGAACTGGTAGTGACCGACGCTGGGGGCCAGCATGCGGCTGCCGACCAGCTTGAGGGGGAATTGGATTGGCACAGGAGGGGAACAGTGTGTAACCGGGTATGGACCACGGGGCCTCCTATAATAGCGGTCTGCACTTATCCGACGCCTGTACCCGGCGCGAAGGCCACAGATTGGACTCCCGAACCCCTCCCGGCGCAGCCGCCCTGCGCATCACCGACCTGCGCAAGACCTATGACAACGGCGTCCAGGCCCTGAAAGGCGTGTCGCTGGAAGTCGCTCCCGGTGATTTCTTCGCCCTGCTCGGCCCCAACGGCGCCGGCAAGTCGACCCTGATCGGCATCGTTTCTTCACTGGTGAACCTGAGCGAAGGCCAGGTCCAGGTGTTCGGCAGCGACCTGGTGGCCAACCGCAGCGCGACCATGCGCCTGATCGGGCTGGTGCCGCAGGAAATCAACTTCAACCTGTTCGAAAAGCCCTTCGACATCCTGGTCAATTACGCCGGGTTTTACGGGATTCCGCGTGCCGAGGCTGAAGTCCGCGCCGAGGAAGAACTCAAGCGCGCGCATCTGTGGAACAAGGCGCAGATGATGAGCCGCACCCTGTCCGGCGGCATGAAGCGCCGGTTGATGATTGCCCGCGCGATGATGACCCGGCCGCGCCTGCTGATCCTCGACGAACCCACCGCCGGCGTGGACATCGAGATCCGCCGCGACATGTGGAAGACGCTGCAGGAAATCAACGCCGCTGGCACCACCATCATCCTCACCACGCATTACCTGGAAGAGGCCGAGCAGCTGTGCCGCAACCTGGCCATCATCAACCACGGCCAGATCGTCGAGCAGGGCCCGATGCGCGGCCTGCTGGCCAAGCTCGACGTGGAAGGCTTCCTGTTCGATATCGACGGTGAGCTGCCCGCGCAGCTGCCGCAGATCGAAGGCGCCACCCTGGTGGCCACCGACGCGCACACGCTGGACCTGGACATGCCGCGTGCGATGGACTTGAACCGAGTCTTCGACGCCCTGAATGCCGCCGGCATCCGCGTGCGTTCGATGCGTACCAAGAGCAACCGCCTGGAGGAGCTGTTCGTGCGCCTCACCGGCAACCTGGAGAACAGCGCAGCATGAGTACCCCCGTTCCCGTGACCGACAGCAGCCGCAACTGGGTGGCGCTGGGCACCATCGTTCGCCGCGAGGTCAACCGCATCCTGCGCATCTGGGGCCAGACCCTGGTGCCGCCGGCGATCACCATGACCCTGTATTTCCTGATCTTCGGCGGCCTGATCGGCTCCAAGATCGGGCAGATGGGCGGCTACAGCTACATGCAGTTCATCGTGCCGGGCCTGGTGATGATGAGCGTGATCCAGAACAGCTACGGCAACATCAGCTCCTCGTTCTTCGGTGCCAAGTTCGGCCGCCATGTCGAGGAACTGCTGGTCAGCCCGATGCCGAACTGGGTGATCCTGTGGGGCTATGTGGCCGGCGCCGTGCTGCGTGGCTTGATGGTTGGCGTGATCGTGCTGATCATCGCCATGTTCTTCACCCCGGTGCGCATCCCGCACCCGCTGGTGACGCTGACCACCGTGCTGCTGGGTGCAACCATCTTCTCGCTGGCTGGCTTCATCAATGCCGTCTACGCCAAGAAGTTCGATGACGTGGCGATCGTGCCGACCTTCATCCTGACCCCGCTGACCTACCTGGGCGGCGTGTTCTATTCGGTGACCCTGTTGCCGGGTTGGGCGCAGGCGATGACCCACGCCAATCCGATCTTCTACATGGTCAATGCATTCCGTTACGGCCTGCTTGGCAGCAGTGACGTGCCGTTGTGGGTGTCGTATGCCTTGATGCTGGGTTTTGTTGCCGCGCTTACCGCATTGGCCCTGTGGCTGCTGCGCCGGGGCGTAGGCCTGCGTAGCTGAAGGAAGGCGCCGAAAGGCGCCTTTTTTTGTTTTTGTAGGAGCGGCGTCAGCCGCGAAGCTGACACTGCTTCCGGCTGCAGAAATCATGGTTCGCAATATCCAGATTGCAG
>NZ_JBRREF010000104.1:0-16170 GCF_056760135.1 Stenotrophomonas sp. STEN023
TGGGGTGCGGGGCTTACCCGGGGACGCTGAGAACCTTTGGCTACCGATGCCAATATTGATTGTCAGCTTCGCGGCTTACGCCGCTCCTACAAAACCTGTCTTCTCTGCGTGCGATCAGGTTGCGATGCACACCATCAAGCTTTACCCGCACTCCGCGCCAGACCAACCCGCAGCAACCCAGCATTGAGCCGCTCGCCAAAACTGGCAGGCCGCTCCAGCCCCATCCGCTGCATGTACATCGCATCGTTCTCGGCGGGCGCTTGGCGCAAGGCTGCGACTACGGTGCGCAGCTTCCCCATTTGCGTCGCAGTGGCAGATTTCAGCCAACCCAAGGCCCGCACAAGATCCTGCTCGACGGCATCGAAGTCACTGCCCAGCGGATAGTCCGGCAGGCTGCCATCCGCACGGAACGGGGCCAGCGTTGCCTTGAGCAGCTCGGCGCGGTTCTGTTGCCAATGCGCTGGCGCCGTGAAGTTCGCCGCAAGTTTCTTCGAGGCCTTGGCTTGATCCAATAGCGCCGGCTGGAATGCCGCATCGGTGATGCTACCCATCGCGACCACGCAGTCTTCGTCGGTCAGGTTGCGCAGGTCGGCGATGCCGTACTCGTTGACGAATACATCACGCAGATGACGCGGAATGGTGGTGTGGCCATAGTTCCAGCGCACGTTGGATTGCGGCTTGCCGGCATCTTCGCGCACGGCGCGGAACATCAGAATGCTGCGTGCATCGGGCAGGGCATGTGCCATTGCCACGAAGTTGTATTGGCCACCAACGCCGGACACCACCCGTCCGTCTTCAAGCGCATCCGATGCCGCAGCACCCAGCGCGCTGGCGATCATGCAGGAGTTGAAGAAGCGCGCATCGCGGCGCTGCAGGCGTTCCAATGCCTCGTTGCCGCCGTAGAGCTGGTTGATCTCACTGATGCGACGCATGCCGATGGCGCTGCGCTCGGCTTCGGGGAGGTTGTGCAGCCAGTCGTAGAACTCGGCTGAGCCAAGATAGAAGGCGCCGTGCAGATACTCGCCTTCGCGTGCCAGACGGCCGCGGTCGCCATTGCTGGCGGTGCCGTCGGCCAAACGCTGCATCAGGCCAAGATCATCATGCACCTTGCGCCAGATCACGCCGGTCTGCACCAGCTTGCGGAAGCCTTCGTTGAGCATCTCGCTGCAGCCGTACAGGCCGATTTCGAACGGCCCCAGCCCACCTGCTTCATGTACCAGCGGGTGCTCGGCGATTTGCGGATCCAGCGCGTGCAGGATCTGCCGATAGCGTGCGTTGTCGGTATGCCGCAACACCAACGCATGGCTGAGTGCGTCGGCAAGTGTGCCGATACCGATCTGCAAGGTGCCGCCGTCGCGCACCAGGGTGCTGGCGTACAGGCCGATGGCGTAGTCGGCATCGCTGACCGGTTGCCGCGGCAGGCCAAACAGCCGCGGGTAAGGACCGGGCGGGGTGATCACCAGATCGAAGAAGTCCGGATCGACGGCGGCGGTACCGCCCAGCCACGGTAGCTGCGGATCGATCTCGGCGATCAAGAGCGGCTTGGGCAGACCGCGCGCAGCGATGGCATCGAGCGTGTCCTGGGTGATGTCGTTGTTGCACGACAGTGACAGCTGATTGCTGCCCTCGCGGTAGGCCACCTTCTGCACGATCGCATTCGGCGCGCGCTGCGCCACTGCATCGGCGGCGTGTGTGTAGTTGAGGCTGGTGTAATAGCGCTGCGCCTGCGACGAACGCAACAGAGCGCCGGACTGCATGTAGAACTCTTCCACCTGCACATGTGCAGGCAGGGCGTCGCGGGCGATGGCATCGGAGTAGGCCAGGCGCGGGAAGTCGGCGCCGAAGTGGCGTTCGACGAACGGGCGCATGAAACGCGCTTCCAAACCATCACCTTTGGCCTGCGGCGGGTTCAACGACAAGGCGGTATACAACTGCAGCGGCCGCGCCGGGTCGTGTTCGATACGCGCATACAAGGCATTGAGCAAACGGTGGGGTTTGCCCAGCGCCAGTGGTGCGCCGATGCGCAATGGACCTTGGATGTTGCTCAACAGCCAGTCCACGGCGGCGTCGAGGTCGGTCACGTGATGGGGCATGGTGTCCGGTATCTGCGGGGGTATCGGCATTACAGCATGTCCGCCCTGAATCACTTGGTGAGGGCTTGACAGGGCTTTCATTTACTCGTGTAATCGCAAAAAATTACAGGTGTAAACGATGATCCGTATCAGCGAGGCCGAGGCCGTGGTCATGGAGGTCCTGTGGGGGCAGCACCCGTTGTCTGCCGACGAAGTCATCGCGCGACTGCCCGGTGGCAACGAGTGGGCCGAGGCCACGGTCAAGACCCTGCTCAACCGCTTGCTCAACAAGTCCGCGATCAGTGCCACCAAGGACGGTCGGCGTTTTCTGTATACGCCGCTGGTGCAGCGCGATGCCTGGTTGCTGGAAGAGAGCAGCAGCCTGATCGAGCGCCTGTTCGATGGCCGGGTTGCGCCCTTGGTGGCCCATTTCAGCCAGCACCAGCGGCTCAGCCGCGAAGACGTGGCCGAGCTGCGCAAACTGTTGGAGGAACTCGATGATGAGCAGCACTGAGATCCTGGCGCTGTTGCTGAAGACCACCTTGGCCAGCAGTGCGGCGGTTGCGCTGGCACTGATCCTGCGTCGGCCGCTGCGGCGCTGGCTCGGGGCAAGTGCTGCTTACCTGCTGTGGCTGCTGCTGCCGGTGACGCTGCTGGCGGTGCTGCTGCCTGCGCCGCAGGTTGCGGCAGTGCCGATGCGGGTCAGCGAGGTGGCGGTGCAGGTCGGGCAAGCGGTGGTTGCCGGTCCCGCCGTGATAGGGAATTGGCCGTTGTGGCTGTGCTGCGCATGGTTGGCCGGCGTGCTGCTGATGGCAGTGCGTTTGTATCGCCAGCAGCGGAGTTTCCAGCGCGGATTGGGCCGGCTCAGCCAGCGCGGTGACGGCTTGTGGCAGGCGCAGACAGTGGCGGGGTTGCCGGCGGCGATGGGCTTGTTGCGGCCGCGGATCGTGCTGCCGGCAGATTTCGAACAACGCTATCTGCCTATCGAGCAGCAACTGGTGCTGCTGCATGAGCGCGTGCATCTGCAACGCGGCGACATCGCGATCAACGCATTGCTGGCGCTGTTGCAGTGCCTGTACTGGTTCAACCCGCTGTTGTTGTTTGCCCTGCGCTGTTGCCGGGAAGACCAGGAGTTGTCCTGCGATGAACGTGTGATTGCGCAGCTATCAGGCGCACGCCGCAGTTATGGCGAGGCCATGCTCAAGACCGGGCTGGCCGCGTCCCCGTTGCCGGTGGGGTGTCACTGGCAGAACCATCATCCATTGAAGGAGCGTATTGCCATGTTGAAGCGTCCCGTACCGGGCAGGAAGCAGTGGTGTGCCATGTTGGTGCTGTCGGTGGGCTTGTCGTCCGCTTTCGGTTACACCGCCTGGGCCGCGCAGCCAGGCAAGGCGGTGTCGGTTTCTTCGTCGACGTCCACATCGTCTTCTTCATCGACCTCGACGACGACCGGCAAGGGCACGGTATACGCAACCTTCGTGGAAGCGACGCTGGAAGGCACCAGGCAGCGCTTCGAGCTGCAGCAGTCGGCAGGCACGCCGTTTTCCTTCAGTGCCAGCTCGGACAAGGGCGTGCAGTGGGCAGCGGAGTTCACCTTGCAGCCTGCCGCTGACGGCATGCTCACGCTCAAAGGCACGCTGAGGGCGAACGGGGATCTGATCTCGTCGCCCACCTTGTTGATCAAACCCGATGTGGCGGCAGGCATTGAAGTGTCCACCGCCGACGGGCGCTCGACCTGGGTGCTGGAGCTGCGATCGATTGCCTTGGCGGCTGGTGATCCGGCCATCGTATCGGCAGCGTCCGGCAAGACCGAACAGATTGCCTTGCAGAATGCCGGGCGGATGCCGCCGCCCAGCTATCCGCGCGCTGCGGTGGACAGTCGCACCACCGGCAAGGTGGTGCTGCGTATCGCGGTGGATGCCGAAGGCCGGGCGACCGACGTCGTTGTCACCGAGGCGCATCCCAAGGGTGTGTTCGAGGAAGTGTCGATTGCCGCTGCAAGGCAGTGGCGCTTCACGCCGGCGATGAAGGACGGCAAGCCGGTCGCCGGCCTTATCCAGGTGCCGATTTCGTTTGATATGGACGATGAGGAGATGCACCACTCCGCAACCCAGAGCAGGGGCTGAGGTGCGCGGGCATGCGCTGATGCTGCTGGTGTTGATGCTTGCCGGCTGTGCGACGCAGCCAGCGAAAGAGCAGGCGAGCAGCAGTTTCAACCTCAACCAGCACCGGCAGATGCTGACGCCCGAGTCGTCCGGCGGTGCAGGCGAGATACAGCCCTATCAGTTGGCTGCCACGGAAAGCTTCCGCATGCCGGTTGCCGTCAGTACCGATGATCCGGTGCTGCCGTCGGAGTACGCCAAACGTTCGCTGGATGCCACCACGGTATGCGTGAATGTCATCCTTGATGCGCAAGGACGGGTGCAACGTAGCGCGCCGCTGTTGGCGCATTCGGCCTGCGGTGCGGGAAGTGACGCGGCCAACGCAGGCCTGCTGCAGGCAGCGCTGACCGCCACTTCCGCTTGGTCGTTCGAACCTGCTGCGGTCTGTCACTACGCTGCTGGTGTAATGGCGCCGTCGAACGGGGACTGCAGCACTGCCTCACGCATCGAGGCGGTGCCGGTAACCCTGGCCTATGCCTTCACCTTCGAAGTGATCGAGGGCAAGGCAATGGTGCGGCGCGAGGACGCCTTGCACTGAACATGTGCCTGCAGGTGGTGCAGGCGCGTTGATTGCTCAGGGAGCTTCGAGCAGCTGGTTCAACAAGGCTCCCAACTGTTCACCGCCCAGACGAAGCTGGGCCTCGGCAACCGGCTCCCACACGGCGGTATAACGCTCGTCGATCTTGTGGCCGTCCGGGTACAGGCCTTTGCGGGTGGCGATGCGGCAGGTCTGCTCGGCCCACAGGGCGGGATCGCGCTGCAGGTCTGGCGCATGCACACCGCTGGGGGTTGGCAGCAGCTGCAGGCGTTGCAGGAACTGATCATCGTTCAGCTGCAGCGGATAGAACATGCCGCTGTCCCAGACCGAGTGCAGGTTGGTACCGCGGCCATTGAACTGCAGCTGGTAGTTGTTGCCGCCGCGGTCGTGACCAAAACCGGCGTGCAGGGGTTGGTGCAGGTCACCGACCAGGTGCACGACGAACTTCAGTGCCTGCAGGCGTTCGGCATCGCTGAGCTGGCGGTTGGCCAACAGTGCGCTCTGCTGCTGCAGGGCGCCCACCACGCAGTCGCCGTTCCGGCAGTGCTTGGGTGGGGAGAAGATGCAGCCGTCCTCGGCCATGTTGACGTAGTGCCAGCCGGCCGAGCGCTTGCCCAGGTCCGGGTCGCTGGCACGCAGCTGGTCGGCCCAGGGCGCGATGCTGCTGAGAGTGGCCCCCGGCTCGCTTGCCAATAGTCGGTCGATTTCGGCCTTGGCCTGGGGGTCCAGCCGGGTTTCGGCGATCCGTGCGACCAGACGGTGGCCTTGTGCGCCCCATGCCAGTGCCTGACCGGGGAAGGATGCGGAAACAGCGATGGCGATGCCCAGTGCCGGCATCAGGAGACGGTGGAGCTTGTTCATGCCGCCATTCTAACGGCTGTGGCGGCGTCTGCTGCGTGCTGCAGATGGCGAAACACGCCCCCGGTTGTGGCCGGGGGCGTGCTCGTTGGGGGAGGGAGTGCTTACTGCCTGCCCATCAACTGCGGCCAGCCTCAGAACTTGAAGACGTAAGCCACGCCGTACACCAACGGATCGATCTTGGCGGTGCCCAGCTTGTTGCCGTTGACCTTCACCTTGGTGTCGATATCGGCCCAGCGCATGTCAACGCGCAGTGCGCCCTTGTCGCTGACCGCGAAGTCCAGGCCGGCATGTGCAGCCAGGCCCCACGAATCTTCCAGCTTCAGCTTGGTACCAGCCAGCGCGCCCTTGCTGTCGGTGCTGAAGAACTTGGTGTAGTTCACGCCCAGGCCGACGAACGGGGTGACCTTGCTGCTGTTGGTGAAGTGGTACTGCAGCGAGACCACCGGCGGCAGCTGCTTGGTTTCGCCGACCTTGCCAACGCCGTCGATGCTGACGTCGTGCTTGAACGGCAGCGCTGCCAGCACTTCGATACCGATGTTGTCGGCGACGAAGTATTCAAAGGTGACGGTCGGCTTGACGTCGCTGTCGACCTTGGTGGGCAGCTTGCCCAGGCCCAGCGCGGCGCCATTCAGATCGCCGGCATCGGACTTCGGGTCAACTGCATGGACGCCGACGCCCAGAGTCCAATCGCCCTTGGACTGGGCCATGGCGGGGGCGGCGGCAGCCAGGGACACGGCGGCGGCCATGGCGGAAAGCAGCAGGGCGGAGGTCTTGCGCATGTGTAATTCCGTTACTTGGTGGAGGTGGCGCCAGTGTCCGGCCAGCGCCCGGGTACCGCTTTGATCCTGATCAAACAGGGGTTTGCGCTCAGCTGGCGCTCAGCTGCGGGGGGATGGCAGAGCGCCACGGGGCGGGCATGGGTCCTGCTAGAATGGCGTCCCCTTTCCACCCCGCCGCAACGGCTTTGCGGCTGCAGGAGCTTGTGAACATGGCAATCAAGGTCGGCATCAACGGTTTCGGTCGCATCGGGCGCAATGTGCTGCGTTCGGCAGTGTTGAACTTCGGCAACGACATCGAGATCGTGGCCATCAATGATCTGCTGGAGCCGGATTACCTGGCCTACATGCTCAAGTACGACTCCGTGCATGGCCGCTTCAAGGCCGACGTGGAAGTGTCGGGCAGCGACCTGCTGGTCAACGGCAAGAAGATCCGCCTCACCCAGGAGCGCGATCCGGCCAACCTGAAGTGGGACGAAGTCGGCGTGGACGTGGTGATCGAGTCCACCGGCCTGTTCCTGACCAAGGAAACCGCGCAGAAGCACCTCGACGCGGGCGCCAAGAAGGTGATCCTGTCGGCCCCGTCCAAGGACGACACGCCGATGTTCGTGTTCGGCGTGAACCACAAGACCTACGCTGGCCAGAGCATCGTCTCCAACGCTTCGTGCACCACCAACTGCCTGGCCCCGCTGGCCAAGGTCATCAACGACAAGTGGGGCATCAAGCGTGGCCTGATGACCACCGTGCACGCTGCCACCGCTACCCAGAAGACCGTTGACGGCCCGTCCAACAAGGATTGGCGCGGCGGCCGCGGCATCCTGGAAAACATCATTCCGTCCTCCACTGGTGCTGCCAAGGCCGTGGGCGTGGTGATCCCGGAATTGAACAAGAAGCTGACCGGCATGAGCTTCCGCGTGCCGACCTCGGACGTGTCGGTGGTCGACCTGACCGTCGAGCTGGAGAAGGAAGCCACCTACGCTGAAATCTGCGCCGAAGTGAAGGCACAGAGCGAAGGCGCGCTGAAGGGCATCCTCGGTTACACCGAAGACAAGGTGGTTGCCACCGACTTCCGTGGCGAGACCCACACCTCCGTGTTCGATGCCGAAGCCGGTATCGCCCTGGACAGCACCTTCGTCAAGCTGGTCAGCTGGTACGACAACGAGTGGGGCTACTCCAACAAGTGCCTGGAAATGGTGCGCGTCGTCGCCGCCTGATCCACGCAACCGCTGTAAACAGAACGGGCGCCGAAAGGCGCCCGTTCTGCTTTTTTTTAGAGCCCTCCCTTTCGCCGCAGGCGAAGGGGAGGGTTGGGAGGGGTGCCGTTGCTATTGCTCAAGCCCTCCCTTTCACCGAAGGCGAAGGGGAGGGTTGGGAGGGGTGCTGTTGCTCTTGCTCAAGCCCTCCCTTTCACCGAAGGTGAAGGGGAGGGTTGGGAGGGGTGCTGTTGCTATTGCTTGTGCTCCAGGTCCTTGCTCGGGTTACCCGCTGTTGCAAGTGACACATTCGTTCGCCTTTCACTCCGAAGGCGGCAACTCAATCCCATCACTGCCCGGATGCTTGGCAAACCGTCCCTGCCCAGCCGCGTGCACCGGCCCATGGCTGGACCACGGCCAGCCACCAAACCGGGTGCGGCCATAATCGCGCCGCGCCTGTTCGATCTCCTCGGCGGTATTCATCACGAACGGGCCGTACGCCACCACCGGCGCACCGATCGGCACGCCCTGCAACACCAGGATCTGCACCACGTCCTCGCCACTGTTGCGCACTGGCAAGGCACTGCCGGCAACCACTTCCAGCAAGCGTGGCCCGCTGATCACATCACCATCCACCAGCAGCTGCCTGCCATCATGGAAGTACAGCGTGCGCCGCGTGCCTTGCCCGCTGGCCGGCGGCAAGGTCACCGCAGCACCCGGCTGCAAGGTGATCTGCCAGACAGCGACATCGCCTTCAGGGCTGGCGGCCCAGGAGCTGCGTCCAGGTGCCAGCGGCACCAGCTCGGCGTGGCCGGCTTCCTGCGGCACATAGCGGCCCGCAACCACTTTCACCTCAACCCCGTCGATGCGGTAGTGGGGAATGTTCTCGCCCCACAGCATCACGAATTCCGGATCAGCCATCTTGTTATGCGGCGGCAGGTTCAACCAGATCTGGTACAGATCCAGCGGATTGGCATGCTCGCGTGAGCGCAGCGGGAACATCTCCGAATGCTGGGTGCCGCCGCCGGCAGTAAGCCACTGCACGTCGCCATCGCCATAGCGCGCGGTCGCGCCCAGCGAATCGGCGTGGTCCACCAGCCCCTGCGGCACGATGGTGATGGTCTCAAAACCCCGGTGCGGGTGCGCAGGGAAGCCCGGCACGTTGACCCCGTGGTACATGCTGAAGCCATCTTTGCCGCTGAAGTCATGGCCAAGCTCACGGCCGCCCAGCTGGCGCATGTCCACGCCCTGCTCGGCGGTGGCTGGCGGATACCGGTCCAGGTGATGGGCGCAGAACAGGAAAGGATCGGTGCCCGGCCAGGGGTTGCCCAGCGGTTCATTGCGGAGGATCAGGTTGGACATTGGCGGCTCCTTGGAGTGGTGGGACGCGGTGCAGGACTGGCGTCGCTCCGCGTCGACATGCTCTATTGATGGGTGCGCGTTTCAACACCACAAGGAGGCACGCCGATGGCAGTTACTCACACCGGTGATACCGGGCCGGCGGCGGCTGACGACGCTGCGTATTGCCAGCAGGTGCGCTTGCTGCTGGATCGTGTCGGCGAGAAATGGAGCCTGCTGGCGGTAATCGCACTGCGCGAACAACCGCGCCGCTTCAATCAGTTGCGGCGTGAATTGAGTGGCGTGTCGCCGCGCATGCTTGCGCGGACGCTGCGGGGCTTGGAACGGGACGGACTGGTCAGCCGCAGTGTCTACCCGACCGTGCCGCCGCAGGTCGATTACGCGTTGACCGGATTGGGGCAATCACTGCTTCAGCCGGTGGATGCCTTGCTGCAGTGGGCCTGGGCGCACCAGCCGCAGATGGATCAGGCCCGCTCTGACTTCGATGATCGCCAGCGCGATGCCGAGGAGGCCTCGCTGCAAGACTGATGCTGTCCAATCACCACCCGCCCACCAAGCCACCAAGCCGATGCCAGTGTTGCGCGAGCAGCGTTCTGTGTGGGAGCGGCGTAAGCCGCGAAGCTGAAGGTGCTGAGACCCTTGGTGCGTGTGCCATCTGATGATGTACCGGCTTCGCTGCTTACGCCGCTCCCACAAAAGTGCAGTCTGGGTCTCAACGTGGCTCAAACGCTTGGGCCAACGACATTGCGCTGCGGGGCGGGCTGAAGCTGACTGGGGGCACCTTGCGTTTTCAGGTGGCGCGGATAAGGTGATGCAGCACGTTCAGGTGCACAAGGATGATCGATGGACGATGGTTGGGTGTTGTTGATAGTGCTGCTGGTACTGGCCGCGCTGGCGATCCCGGTGTTGCTGGTGGCCGCCTTGGTATCGGTGTCTTCGCTGAAGCGCCGCGTTGCCGCGCTCGAAGAGCGCGTGGCTGCTGGCGGTGCCGAAGCCGTAGGGCCGCAGCGCGCCGAGGCAGTCCAGCCCTATGCCTGGATGGAGCCGGAGGCCGATCCGGCTGATTCCGTTGTCGAGCCAGAGGTGGCTGTTCCATCGGTCTCCGTTCCGGAACCTGTGGCTGCGGCGCCGGCGCCTCCACCCTTGCCGCCCAGGCTTGATCCGCTCGACCCGCTGGCAAGCGCGCCCCGCCGTCCGGTGCCCGAGCGCCGTGAGCCGGCCCCGCAGCAGACCTGGACACCAGCCGAGCCCGCCCAACCGGCCGAACCCAATTTCATCGAACGTGCAGTCGCCTATGCCAAGCAATGGCTGACCAGCGGCAATGTGCCGGTCAAGGTCGGCATGCTGGTGCTGCTGGCGGGCGTGGCGGCGTTGCTCAAGTACGCCACTGACCAGGGCTGGTTCACCGTGCCGGTCAGCCTGAAGCTGGCTGGCATCAGTGCAGCGGCATTGGCCGGATTGGTATTCGCCTGGCGCAAGCGCGAAAGCCATCGCAGCTTCGCCTTGGCGATGCAGGGCGGCATGATCGGCATCCTGTTGCTGGTGGTGTTTTCCGCCTGCAAGAACTATGGAATGATCGGCACGGGTGCTGCCTTCGCATTGAGTGTGGTGCTGATTGCCGGCCTGTCAGTGATGGCGGTGCTGCAGGAGAGCAGGACCCTGGCCATCCTCGGCGTGCTGGCCGGCTTCATGGCACCAATCTGGCTGTCGGACGGCAGCGGCAACCACGTCGCCTTGTTCTCGTATTACGCACTGCTCAACGCGGGCATCTTCGCCATCGCCTGGGTGCGGCCGTGGCGCATCCTCAACCTGCTGGGGTTTGTCTTTACCTGGGGCATTGGTACCGCTTGGGGCGTGTTGAAGTACACGCCAGCGAATTTCAACAGTACCGAGCCGTTCCTGGTGCTGTTCTTCGTGTTCTATCTGCTGTTGCCATTGCTGTATGCCCGCAAGGCCAGTAGCGAAGGCGGTGCGCGTATCGATGGCTGCCTGCTGTTCGGCACGCCGCTGGTCGCGTTCTCACTGCAGGCGGCGTTGCTGCAGGGTGACCGTATGCCGTTGGCATTCTGCGCACTGGGCGTGGCCGCGCTGTACGCGGTGCTGGCACGCGCGCTGATCAATAACGAGCGCATGAATGTGCTGGCCCGCGGCTACGCCATTCTTGCGGTGGGCTTTGCCACCTTGGCGGTGCCGCTGGCGTTGTCGGCCAAGGCGACGGCATCGGTGTTCGCGCTGGAAGGCGCGGGTCTGGTCTGGCTGGGCCTGACCCAGCAGCGTCGCTTGGCACGCTGGACCGGCTTGGGCCTGCAATTGGCTGCCGCGGCGGCCTTGGCGATTGGTGTGTCGGGTAGCCATTCCAGCGCGACCATTGCCATCGCCAACGCAGCCTTCATGGGCGCCCTGCTGATCGCCGTGGCCGGCTTCGCCACCGCATGGTGGTACCGGCGTGCGGGTAATCAGCAGGTGGCGACCGTGGCCTATCTGTGGGCCTTGGCCTGGTGGATGGGCAACGTGATCATGGAGATTGGTGATTTCGTCGAGCTCGGCAGTCGTCTGCATGCGGTCTTGCTACTGCTTGGTGTGACCGGTTGGCTGGCCGCGGAAGTGCAGCGTCGCGCACCGGCGCTGGCGCTGTCCTTGACCACGCTGGGCGCACTGGTGATGGCCTTCCCGGTGGCCTTCCTGCAGGTGTCCGAGTACGGCCAACCATTCGCCGGCTACGGCGCGGTGGCGTGGGCAGTGTTCGCCGTTCTGGGTGTGCGCAGCCTGATGTGCCTGCGCGCTGGCAGCGGTACGGTCGCCGGTTTGGCGCAGCTGGCCTGGTGGCTGCTGTGGCCGACCGTTTTGTCGCTGTTGGCTTGGCATATCGGCGACCGCTTCGCGCTGGCCGAAGGCTGGGTTGGCATGCTGCTGGCACTGCCGTGGCTGTTGCTGGCGGTGTTGTCGATGTATCGCTGGGCGTGGTTGTCGCAGCCCTTGGGCGCAGCGTTTGATGGCTATCGCAAGGCCTTGCAGATCGCCGTATTCGCGGCACTTGGCTTGTGGTGGCTGACCTCGCTGAGCAGCTCCGGCTCGGCTGCGCCGTTGCCATGGATTGTTGTGTTGAACCCGCTGGAACTGGCCGAGATCGCCGTGCTTGCCTTGCTGGCGATGCGCCTGCGCCAGAATGCGGGCGCGGCAGCGTTGCCGATGCAGCTGGTGGGCACGGCAGTGGCCGCGCTGGTATTGGTGACGGTGATGACGCTGCGTGCTGTGCACCACTGGGGCGATGTGCCTTGGAGCGACAGTCTGCTCGGCAGCAAATTGGCGCAGACCAGCCTGACCGTGGTCTGGAGCCTGCTGGGTGTGATCGGCTGGATCTCCGGCTCGCGTCGTGGCCAGTGGGGACTGTGGCTGGCCGGTGCCATCCTTATGAGCGTGGTGTTGGCCAAGCTGCTGCTGATCGATCGCGGCAACCTGGGCGATCTGCTGGGTATTGGTGCCTTCATCGCCTATGGCCTGCTGTGCACCCTGGTCGGCTGGCTGGCACCAGCACCGCCGCGTCGGGTGGGTACTGAAACAAACAACGAGGAAACAACCGCATGATCAAGCGCCTGCTGGTACTGGCCTTGTTGCCTTTCAGTGCTTACGCCGCTGACGATTTCGCCCGGCAGTGGCCGTTGCAGCTGTCCCAGGCCGATGCCGGCGCCTACCGTGTGCCGCTGGATGCATCGGTGTATGCCGCCGCGCATTGGCGTGACCTGCGCGATGTACGGGTGATAGATGCCGATGGCAAACCGGTTGCCAGCGCCGTCTACGCAGCTGCAACGCCGCTTGGTGGCGCGCTGCGTATCGCCCCGTTGCAGTGGTTTGCGTTGCCTGCGGCCAGCGCGGGCGGCGATGAGGACCTGAGCATCGTGGTGGAGCGCGATACCGCTGGCAAAGTGGTGTCGATCCGCAATTCGGTAGGTGCGACACCTGCGGTTGGTAGTGCCGATCCGGTATGGCTGATCGATCTTGGTGACGAGGCGGGCAAGCTGCACAAACTGCTGGTTGATTGGAATGACACGGCGGCGACGCTGGATCTCGGCTATCGCCTCGAAGGCAGCGATGACCTGCGTGGCTGGCAGGTGCTGGATCCGCAGGTGCGGCTGGTGCAGCTGCGTAACCAAGGCAACGAGCTGCGCAGCAACAGCATCAAGGTCGAGTCAGGCTTGCGCTATCTGCGCATGGTACCGCTGCAGCGCAGCGGTGCGCCGGAGCTGCAGGGGCTGCGCGGCGAGTTCGCCGACGCGGTCGAGGTTGGCGACTGGCAATGGCAGGAACTGCAGGCAGCTGCCGGTGGCAATGGCAAGGGCGGTTACCTGTACCGCTTGAAAGGGCGGTTCCCGGTGCAGCGCCTGGATGTGGTGATGCCTGCCAATAGCGCGGTGAGCTGGACGGTATCCAGTCGCGATGAGGATCGTTCGCGCGCTGACAGTGGGGAGCCGGTCTGGCAGACGCTGACCAGTGGCTGGAATGCATGGAACCTGAGTCAGGCCGGCAAGCAACAGCGCTCACCACCGTTGGAAACCTCGGGCATCGTCGATGACCGGCAGTGGCGTCTGCAGGCAGAGCCTGGTGCGGTGCCTGCTGCTGCACCCACCTTGCGTTTGGGGTACCGCCCCGGCAGCGTGGTGTTTCTTGCGCAGGGACGTGCGCCTTACCTGTTGGTTGCAGGCAGCGCGGACGAAGGCAAGGTGCAGGCGGCGCTGGATCCGATGCTGGCAGCCTTGCGTGCACACAACGGCGCGCAATGGCAGCCGGTCGCAGCGACGTTGGGTGCGGGCGCGCAGCGCGCAGGTGATGCCGCCTATCAGCCAACTGAAGCCCCGCGCGATTGGAAGAACATCGTGCTGTGGGTGGTGCTGGTCTTGGGCGCTGCAGCAGTAGCGGGTTTTGCGTTCAGCCTGATCCGCAGCAGTCGCGCAGACAAAAAAGACACCTGACGTAGTGCCGAGCCATGCTCGGCAGGGGCTTTCCCAATGCGGCTGACCGGCGTACCTCCCTCCCTTTCGCAAAGCGAAGGGGAGGGCCGGGGGAGGGGGGCTTTTTGCCCTTTTGGGTTCATCTGCTTCGCGGCTGACGCCGCTTCTACAGTCGGGATGTGTCGGTAATGCCCTTGCCGAGCATGGCTCGGCACTACAGGTGCTGCTGGCAACGGAAAGGATTGATCGGCGTATGTTCATGAAATCGCTTGCGGTTGCAGTTCTGCTTGGCTTTTCGGCCGTCGCCGCTGCCAGGCAGCCCTTGCCTGATGCACATGCCGAGCAGGTCTTCAATTTGTGGCTAGCCGCATACAACAGTGGGGACCGCGATGCGCTGCAGACATTCCTGGCGGACTACAAGGTTGGGCAGGAGGCGCAACGCTTTCTGGATATCCGTCAATCACTGGGGACGTTCAAACTGCTGGGCGTCAAGTCCAGTGCTGCGGAAGGTGCGCAGCTGATATTGCTGTCGGAGATGACGGATCGTGGCGTACTGGCGACGTTGGAGGTGGATGCCTCCGACCCGTTTGATGTCACCAAACTGCAGCTGGAAGGGATGGATCTTCCGGATGAATTCAAGCCACAACGGATGTCGCTGACGCAGGTGTTGGCCGCAGGCAAGGCACGCTTGGATGCAGCGCGTGCAGCTGACAGTTTGTCCGGTGCCGTGCTGGTGGCGAAGCACGGCAAGGTTGTATTGGTGTGGCAAGGTGGCGCCGCAGATCGCGAGCACGCCTTGGGCGTAGAAGAAGCAACCCGGTTCCGGCTGGCCTCATTAAACAAGATGTTTACTGCCGTGGCCATCCTGCAGTTGCAGGATGCGGGAAAACTGTCGCTGGATGACGCGATCGCCACGCACCTTGAGCGCTATCCAAACCAGGAAGTGGCCAGGGCAATCAGCATCCGCCAGCTGCTCAATCACACCAGCGGGCTTGGTGATGTGTTCGGCGAGGAGTTCGAAAAGCGCTCGCAATCCTTGCGCACCTTGAACGACTACTGGAGTCTCGCCAGCGCCGAGCCGCTGAGCTCAACGCCGGGCACTGAGGATGGTTACTCGAACTACGGTTACATTCTGCTCGGCTCGATCATCGAAGCGGTGAGCGGGCAGTCGTATTACGACTACGTGGATCAGCATATCTTTCGTGTTGCCGGAATGAGTGCGACTGGCTCGGAGCCCGAATCGGTTGCTGTTCCGGGGCGCGCGGTGGCCTATGCCAAGGTTGACGGCAAGTGGGTGCAGGAAACCAAAATGCTGCCATGGAGAGGCACGTCTGCTGGTGGCGGCTACAGCACGGTTGCGGACATGCTGAAGTTTGCCGAAGCACTGCGTGCAGGTCGGCTGATATTGCCTGAGTCATTGGCGTTGGCCACATCACCGCAGAACAACAAGGCGTGGTACGGCTATGGCTTCATGGTTGGCGGGAAGGGTGCGGAGCGGCAGTATGGCCACGAAGGTGGAGCGCCAGGGGCGAATACGTCGTTGGTGGTGCTGCCTGAGGCGGGCTACGTGGTGATAGGTTTGAGCAATGTTGATCCTGGCGCGATGGAAAACGTAGTGAACTTCATCGTTCATCGCCTGCCGTTGTGATTGTTCTCGCTAATGGACTCCAAGCGTGAGGAGAAACAGTTGAGGTATATCCAATGAGCACTGCCGAGAGTTCCGTGGTCACCTTCCGTGTGTTCGGAGACGATCTGGTGCCTGCCGAGATTTCAGCGCTGCTTGGGTGTGATCCAACCTCGGCTGCCGCAAAAGGCGATGCTCGTATCATTGGAAGCGATAGGCTGAAGTACGTCGAGCCAACCGGACGATGGAAGCTATGTTCCGTTGATCGGTCGCCTGAGGACGTCGCGGCGCAGATCACGGAGCTGCTTGGGAAGATGACATCTGAGCTTGCCACGTGGAAGTTGCTCGGCAGCAGGTACAGCATGGATTTCTTCTGTGGAGTTTTCATGGGCTCATCAAATGATGGTCTGGTGCTTCCACCGGAAACTCTGTTGCAGTTGACGATGCGCGGCATTGGGCTGGAGCTGGATATCTACGATCATCTGGATGAAGCTCGAGGTCGTAATGCCGAGCCATGCTCGGGAGGGGCTCTATCGACAAGGCAGATGTGGGAGCGGCGTGAGCCGCGAAGCTGATGCAAAGAAAACTGGAAAGATAGCTGCAATTGCTGTCAGTCCAGGCAGCTTCTGTACTACCGGC
>NZ_JBRREF010000105.1:0-16122 GCF_056760135.1 Stenotrophomonas sp. STEN023
CCCCCCCGGGGGTGTGGGGCCACCCGCCCCGCGGCCGCCCCCCCCCGGCCGGGTGGCGGCTTTTTACCCCTGCTTCCCACATCAAGGAGTTCAAGTGAAGCGACTTGCAGCCGGACTGCTGTCCCTTGCCATTGCCGCCGCCGTGCACGCCCCCGTGTATGCCGCCGGCCCTGCCCGCGCGCTCGCCGTTGACGGCGATGTTTCCGGCGAAATCACCTCTTCCAGCCAGATCAACTACAGCGATGGCACCCGCAGCCAGCTGTTCTCGCTGCAGATGGGTGCCGGCCAGGCGGTATCGCTGAAGCTCAATGGCGCGCTCAAAGGCACGCTGGCCGTGTTCAACCGCGACGTGCTGGTATCCCGTACCGACGGCGGTGGCGAAGGCAATGCCACGCTGAGCATGCGCGCCGACAAGGCCGGCCAGTATCTGGTCGCCGTCAGCGGCGCCGATGCACGCGCCTTCGGTCCCTTCCAGTTGTCGGCCGAACCCATCGTTGCCTATGACGGCAAGCCGCTGACCGCTGGCCGCCGGGTCACCGATTGGCTGACCAATGGTGACAAGACCTTCGTCCTGCAGGTCGACAAGCCGGGCCTGTACACCATCAACCTGGAGTCCAGCGAGTTCGATGCCCGTCTGGAACTGAGCGGCAACGGCCTGAATCTGGAAGACGATGACGGCGGCAGCAACCTCAACTCGCGCCTGGTGGCTCCGCTGCAGCCGGGCCGTTACACGCTGACCGCGGGCGGTCTGGGCGAGGCCTCTGGTGCGTTCTACCTGGGCGTCGAGCAGTCGGATTTCCCGGAAGGCCTGGTCTTCAACGACGGCACCACGCTGCCGCTGGAAGGCACGGTCAGCGGCTTCATCGGTGCTGATGACACCCGCAGCTTCGTGCTGAAGCTGCCGGAGCGTCGTCGCGTGCAGCTCGATGCCAGTGGCAAGGAACTGGACACCATGCTCACCGTGCAGGGCGGCGATATCACCCTGAGCGACGATGATGGCGGCGGTGGAGTCAATTCGCGCATCAGCCAGGTGCTGGACGCCGGTGAGTACAACGTCTCGGTGCGTTCGGTGAACAGCCGTGGCGGCGTGTTCCAGCTGGCCACCGCCACTGCAACCGCACCTGATGGCCCGACCCGCCCCGAGCTCAAGCTGGGCCAGGCAGTCACCGGCCAGCTGCGTGCTGGCAACCGCGACCTGTACACCCTGGAGATCCCGCGCAAGGGCAAGTACGTGATCAGCATGACTGCAGGCTCCTCCAGCCTGGACGGCATGATCACCCTGATGCGCAATGGCGAGGAAGTCGCCCAGCAGGACGACAGCGACTCCAGCCTGGATCCGAACCTGGAGATCGAGCTGGAAGCCGGCCGCTACATCGTGCTCGCGCACAGCTTCGACTCCAATGCCACTGGCAGCTATCGCCTGCTGGCACGCCGCAAGTAAGCAAGCGGCAGCGAAAGGCCGATGCCAGATCCCTGGCATCGGCCTTTTCTTTTTTGTGGGAGCGGGGTAAGCCGCGAAGCCGTTATTGCCTGCCCCTTGTCCCGATGCATTGTTTGCTTCGCGGCTCACGCCGCTCCCGCAAACAGATGGCAGATAGCCAGCAAGCTGCTCAGCGCACTTCGAACTCACCGACCAGAACGGTATCGGTAGCGTCCTGCAATCGCATGGTCACTGCTCTGTCCCGCTGCTGCGTAGTGCCCCAGTGCGTACTCAATCGCAGCATCAAGGTGGTCGCGCCGGTGACCAACTGCTGGCGGCTGCCAAAGTAGTTGGCCTCCACTTTGTATATGCCCGGTTTCGCATCACGCAGCGAGAACTGCTCCGGGCCATAACCTCCGGTGAAATCCTGCGACATCTGTCCGCCCTGATAGGTCAAGCGGTTGCCGTAGTACGCACGTTCGCCATTGGGATCGGTCACCCACAGATCCATATCGCTGTTGTCCGCATCCCAGGCCAATACAACGCGCAGATCCAGCGGCATCGCCTTGCGCAAGCGTGGATCAACCTGTTTTGCATCCAGCGCCGAGCCACCGCGTGCGATCAGATTGGTCAATTCATCCAACGCGATCAGTGCAACACCATCGAAGCGCCCATCCCATTGCCGCTGCACAACCTGATACAACGGATCAACCGCCTGCTGCGACCGCCCAGCCGCCTCCAGTGCCAAGCCCAGATCGCGGAAACTCTGCGGCTCGTCCTCGGCCATTGCCAGCACCTGCTCAAACACCGGCACCGCCAAACCCGGCTCGCCGGCCTGCATCAACCGATAACCCAACACCCGCAGCAGATGCCGGTTATCCAGCTCCATCTCGGCCAGGTTGGACAGCACCCGCAATGCCAATTCACGCTGCCCGGCAGCGAACAACATATCCGCCGCATCCAGGAAGAACGCGCTGCTGCTGGCATTGGCTTCGCGCTCGTCCAGGTACCTCGCGTACAGCTCTCTTGCAGGTGCCTTGCGCAGGCGTTGCGCGATCGGTGAATCCGGCTCCCATGCGCCCAGCTTGATCTGCACCTCGCCGGAGTTGGTCGGTTCGTCTGCTGCCGCAGCCGCGACAGCGCTGTCTGCGACCCTGAAACTGTCCGCGGCCACAGCAGACTCCGCCACCATTGCGGCAGCCGGCGCAGGCGGCGATGGCGCCATCGCCATCATTGGTGCCGGTGCGCCGTTCGAACGCTGCCTTGCCAGCTCTGCGGCCTGCGCCACCTTCAGCGGCGAGTCCTTCGGCCAGCGCTTGTCCCACCACACCTGACGCTGGCGCCATTGCTCAGCCACCTCATCAAGATGGGTCTTGCGCGCGGCCTCACGGTCGGCAACCTGACGGGCAAAACGACGCTCGTATTCGGCCCGCAGCGCTGCCGGCGGCCGGATCGCGTAGCGCAGGTAGTCGTCAATCGTATCCAGCACAAGCAAGGAACTACCCTCGCTGACCATGCCGAACTGCTGCGATAGCAATTGCATCGCCTCGCGGTTGCCGCGCGGGTCAGCCGCCAGCTGCTGCAAGCGCGCCTGCGCCCACAACCCGGCCATCAAGCCGCCGTCGGCATTGCCGGGCGCGACGCTCAGCGCTTGCCACTGACCACCATTGATCCGCAAGCGCAGCTCGGCCGGCGCTGTATCGGCACGTGCGTAGAGCCACAACCAGCCCTGCTCCACACTGCGGCGATCAATCACCACCTCGTGCAGCCCGGCTGCCGGCGCAGTTTCCACGAGCGTCGGCGTCGCCAGCAAGCGGGTTGCCGCAGCAGCCACGTCATCGGACTCCAGCTGCACCAGACTGCCGCCGTTGGCCTCGCTCCAACCACGCAAGCGCGCGGTATCGGCACCCGCCGCTGCACTGCTGATCGCAAACAAACGCTGATCGGCCGTCAGTGCAGGTAATGTCGACGCGCCCCAATTGGACAGGCCATCACTGAGCAGAAGGTACTCGCCAAGCTCCGCCTTGGGCGTCCACGCCGTCAAGGCGCTGGCGCCATCGTTGGGGGTCTGCTCCAACACGCGACGCAACGCGCTCCAGTCACCGTTGCGGATACTGAAACGGCGCTCCACTTCTGGCTTGTCGCGCAGCACCGTCAGTACAACACTGCCCTCGCCCATCGCCGCGAAATAGCGATCCAGCAACGCGAACTCGCGCGCCCGGTTGCGATTCCCCGCCGAGCCTGACGCATCCCATAGCAGGCCAACCTTTGACGGCAAGCGGCGTGCGACCGGCGCAGCCACCGGCAGCTGTGCCAGCAGATAGTGTTGCCCATCGTAGCGCGCAGCCTGCAACGCAGACTGCGGCTTGGCTGGCAGCTGCCATTGCAGCTGGGCCGGCAACTGCCGTCCGCTGCCCTGCCAATCCAGCGCACCGGCCATCAACCGGAACGGTGCCTGGCCGAGCTTGTCCGCGCCGTTCGCACGCAGGCGCAGGCTGACCTCGCCTGCCGCCGCCGCGAACTGCAAGGGCAAGCGCCACTGCCAACCCTCTCTGGACAACGGTATCGCTTCGCGGATGGTCAACTGCACCCGCCGGCTACCACCAGCAGGCAAGGGATACACGCGAAGACGGAACTGGTTGCCAGCAGTCTGCTCCAGCAACGCCGGGTCCTGGCCCTGCCGGGTGATCGCTTCGAACACCTGCCGACCGCGCTCCTTCGGCACCGGAACCGCATCGCGCAACTGCCCGTCGATATCCAGGGCAAACCCGCTGATCTGCTGGCCATCGGCCAAGGGAAACTGCAGCTCACCCTCCATCACCCGCCGATTGGGATTGTGGAACTCCAGCTCGATCCGTGTCTGCGCGATACCGGCCTGCACCTCACTGTCGATGCGTGCCCGTCGCAGCTCGATTGGCTGCTCGGCCTTGGAGATGGCAATCAGTACCGGCGGCTGGATCAGCCCCCTGGCCTGTTGCGCGGCAACTGGCGTCACTGCCAAGCCCAATACCAGCAAAACCATCCAACAACGCCGCCAGATAACCATGCTCATCGCAGCACTCCGTCCAAGGGTTGGAAGATCAAACGCACCAACAGCCACAACGGGGTTGGCAGCTGGATCATTCCGCTGCTGGTCGGCGCGTCCGGCGCCGGACAGCCCTACGCAAGCCCCCTGTTCCGGGGCATTGTGGCGTATTTCAGCAGCGCAGGAGACGAGCCACAGCCGGCTCCGGCATTGCAGCTCCAGTAATTTTTGCAGAGCCCAACCAGCTAGCAAGCGGACCCCATTGCCAGGCTGTTCGGTTGATTGTGATTGCTCAACTTCGACTTCAGCGCCGGCAGGTAGCGCCGGCTGCAAGCGACCGCTTTGCCATCGGCCATATGCAGCAGTGCCTCGCCGCCTTCGAGCGGTTCGATCGACACCAGTTGTGCCAGGTTGATCAACCAACTGCGATGGACGCGGACGAAACGTGCCGCGTCCAGTTTCTGCTCCAGCGCAGCCATGGTGATCCGCAGCGGGTAGTCGTGGCCGCGAAGATGCAGATTGACGTAGTTGCCGGCGGCCTGCGCCCATTCGATATCGGCCGTTGCGATCAGGAAGTCGCGGCCGAGCTTGCGCACCAGCAGCCGCTCGGGATGCTCGATCGACTCCACCGGCGGCCCGGCGTCGGGCTCGGCCAGCAGCTGTGCCTCGCCCTGCAGGCGCCGGCGCAGGAAGCGGTAGCCATCGATGCAGAACAGGATGGCGGCGTAGGTGCGCACGTCCTTGAGGTATTCGTAGAGCAGCTCATCCAGCCAGGAGCCGACGTGGTAGCGCTCGCCCACCATCGCGTAGGCGAGCATCCTCAGCCCGAACATCGTCAGCACATGCAGCAACGAGATCGGCACGCTGGCCAGCAGGTACCACGGCAGGCGCCGGCGCCAGTTGTCCATGTGCAACGGCCAGCGCCGGCTGAACCAGACGATCGCCGGCACCAGCAACAGCAACCAGACCAGCCCGCTGGAGAACTCCCATACCCAGGGCTCCCACCATTGCATCGATGGGGCGCCGGAACGGTTCGCGTCCATCCAGGTAGTCACCGCATTGCCGCTGCAGTTGATCAGCACCAGCAGCAACCAGAACAGCAGCTCCAGGCTTCGGCGCCAAGGAGTAGAACGGTCCAACAGCGTGGGCAATACGATCTGGCTCATCCGCGCATTCTAGACGGCGCTGCCAACGCCACAGTCCATGCCCATCCCCTGATCGCCGCCATTCGTCCCTCGACGCCCGCAGGCCGGCCCTTCGCTGCCCAAGAACCGAGCTGCACGGGTTGATATGTACACCTTCTCCATAGGCAGGACACGCAATGCACAGGCGCCACGATCTGGATTGGCTGCGGGTAATCGCCTTCGGCCTGCTGGTCATCTACCACGTCGGCATGTACTACGTGAGCTGGGACTGGCACGTCAAAAGCCCGGCCGCGAGCATCGCGCCGGAGCCGTTCATGCTGCTGACCTCGCCATGGCGGATGTCGCTGTTGTTCCTGATCTCCGGCGTCGCCACCGCTTTCATGTTCGAGCGCCTGCCAGCCGGGCTGCTGCGACGCCGCTCCTGGCAACTCTTGCTGCCGCTACTGTTCGGGATGGCGGTGATCGTGCCGCCGCAGGCCTACTACCAGGTGGTCGAACAACTACCCGGCGGCTACAGCGACTCCTATTGGGCGTTCTACGGCAAATACCTCGGCGGCTACCAAGGCTTCTGCGACAGCGACGGCTGCCTGCGGGTGCCGACCTGGAACCACCTCTGGTTCCTGCCCTATCTGTGGAGCTACACCGTGCTGGCCTGGCTGTTGTGGCGATTGCTGCCTGCGCGCGCGCTGCAGCGCCTGCGGCAATGGGCTGGCACTGCCCTGGGCGGATGGGGAGCATTGCTGGTGCCGGTACTGCTACTGGCAACAGCGCGCCTGCTGCTGGTCAACCGCTTCGAGCAGACCCACGCACTGACCGATGACTGGTACAACCATGCCCAGTACGCGAGCGTGTTCCTGATCGGTTTCCTCGCCGCTTTCAGCAGCCGCTTCTGGGAGTCACTGCAGCGGCTGCGCTGGCTCTCGCTGGCCCTGGCCGGCGCCTGTTATGCAGCCCTGATCCATACCTGGTACTTCTCCGGCTATAACGACGCGCAACCGCCGCCACTGGAGCTGCGCCTTGCGCTGCGGGTCGCCTGGGCGGTGGATCAATGGTGCGCCATCGCCGCCTTGCTGGGCTTTGCCTACCGCTGGCGCGAAGCCGACAGCCCGCTATTGCGCTATCTCACGCTTGCCGTGTTTCCGCTGTACATCCTGCATCAGACGGTGATCGTGGTGCTGGCGCACAACCTCAAGCCGCTGCAGCTGCAACCTGGCATCGAGGCCGTGCTGCTGACCGTGACGACCTTCGCCCTGTGCCTGGGCGCCTACGAGCTCATCAAGCGCTGCGGGCCGTTGCGGCCACTGTTTGGGCTGCGCAGGAAGGATTCTGCCCGGCTTCTTCCAGCAGTAGCGACGCCTGCGACGGATTGAGTCGAACGGCATCGTCCAGGCTGGCTTGGAGCAAGCCGGTCTTGGCCTCGTTGTTCGGGTCAAGGCCGCTGCTCGAACCGATACGCCGCAACCAGCTTCAACCTGCTGCTTGCGCAGCCGCAATGCCCTTGCCGAGCATGGCTCGGCACTACATCCGGCATCGCCATTGCCGAGCATGGCTCGGCACTACAGAGAGCATCGCACGGCGGCAGGTGCTCCAGCGCCGACTGGCTGATGACCCTTGAAGGGCCTTGCCGATTGGGGTTGATTCGAACGCCAGGACTAGCTGCGTGGCGCCGCAGTACCAAGCAGCAACCGGGCAACTTCGCTCAGTTCGCTTTCCATGGCCAGGCGCGCTTCGTCGGACCGCAGCAGCGTCAGGTCGTTGGCGTATCCCATTGCAAGCGCAAACAGCTGCCGCGCTACCCGGCTTGGAGAATCACAACGGTATGCGCCGGCTGCCACGCCGCGCTGCACTATGCCAGCCAACAGGTCCTGCCACTGCTGGTTGACCGCCAGATAGGTGCGCGACAACTCGGCATCGTGCAGGGCTTCATCCCATGCATCGAGCCACAGCACCCAGGAATCGTCCCCGGTTGCCGGCAGGCAGTCGCTGAGAAAGAACGCGAGCGCCTCGTCGGGCTCCCGCCGCTCCACCTCCGCCGTTACCTGATCAAGTTGTTCGGTCGCAAAGCGGGCGAAGGCCTCGCGGCGGAGCTCATTCCAGTCAGCGAAGTAGTGATAGATGTGGCTGCGGGAAATGCCCGCATGGCTTGATAGCTCGCGTGTGGAGACGTTGGCGAAGCCATTGGTCCGGAACAGATACAAGGCCGCTTCAATGATCTGATCTCGACGGGAAGACATGGATAAACCGCACCTGCTGGGCAGAACTGAATGCCAAGCATATCGGCTCGAACAGTTTGAGCGGTCGCTCAAGTACAATTGAGCGACCGCTCAATTCACCGAACCGACATGAAACGCCTCCCTTCCGCGAAGACACCGACCGTAGTCGCTCCCCAGATCGGGCAGCAGACAGCTGCCAGCACCCTGATGGCCTTGGCAAAGGCCTACCCCGGACAGATCAGCCTCACTCTCTCGCTGGTAGCGGCAGAGAACGCGCTCCTGCTCGCCTACCCACTGTTCGCCGGATTCGCCGTGGACTCCATCATCAAAGGCGATGTCTACAAGGCCATCTGGTATGCCGGGGTGGTGCTGTCGTTCTGGCTGATCGGCGCAGCCCGCAGGGCGATGGACACCCGTGTTTTCACCCGAATCTACGCAGACCTGGCGGTCGGCGTTGTGCTGGCGCAGCGGCAGCAGATGCAGGCGACCTCGACGATGGCTGCTCGGGTCGTGCTGGCCCGGGAGTTTGTCGACTTCTTCGAGAAACACGTCCCGATCATCACCACTGCACTGGTTTCGATGCTGGGCGCAGCGATCATGCTGGTGGTGATCGAGCCATTGGTGGGCGTTGCGGCGGTGTCGGTGCTGCTACTTGGCATAAGCGCGCTGCCGCGGTTCGCCCGCCGCAACGAGCAACTGCATGGACGCCTGAACGACCGGCTGGAGCGTGAAATCCGGATGGTTGAAAGCGTCAATGCCGGCACACTTCTGCGCCACTACACGGTTCTTTCGCGGCTGCGCATCTGGCTGTCTGACCGGGAAGCCGGCGCCTTTCTGGTGGTCGGAACTGCGGCTGCGGCCTTGTTCGCGCTGACAATGGTGCAATTGGCCACCAATCCAGACATCACACCCGGGCACGTCTATGCGGTGATGACCTATCTGTGGACCTTTGTTACCAGCCTCGATGACGGACCAACAATGGTTGATCAACTCGCCCGCCTGAAGGATATCGGCAAGCGCGTCAGTCCCGGCCTGGAAGAAGCTGCACCAAGGCAGGAGCTTCCCTGAGCTCACACGAGGCAAGCACTTTCAGCAACACGCTTGTGACCGATCAGCAGTCCGGTACCGGGTCGATGCGTGAAAAATATTGGTTCACTGCTGCTGAAACGACAGCGCGACGCTCCCGGTCCGGGCGACGTCGCGCTTTTCAGACCATCCGCAGACGCAACGGCCTCAGCTCACCTCTGCCTGTGCCGCGCCAACCAGCGGCCGTTCCGGCGCCGGCTTGCTGGGGAAGGCATGGCGCAGGATGCGCCACATCACCTGGCCAAACTGGCGCGGCAGCGAACCAGTGTTGTAGTGCTGGCCGTAGCGCGCGCAGATATCCTTGACATCAACCGCCATCGCCGCATAACGGTTGGCAGGGATATCCGGGTAGAAATGGTGTTCGATCTGATGACTGAGATTGCCGGTCATCACGTTCATCAACTTGCCGCCGGTCAGATTGGACGAGCCACGCAGCTGGCGCAGATACCAATGGCCACGACCTTCGTTGCGCACACATTCCTTGGGGAAGGTCTCGGCGTCGGCAGTGAAGTGACCACAGAAGATCACCACATAGGTCCAGACGTTGCGGACGATGTTGGCCGCCACATTGCCCAGCAATACCGGCAGGAAGAACGGGCCGGCCAAGGCCGGGAACAACACGTAGTCCTTGAGGATCTGCAGCATCGCCTTGCGGCCAACCGGGCGCGCCTGCTTCCACAGCTGCTTGAGCGTCATCTTGCCGACAAGCACGCGGCCGATACGCAGATCCTGTATGGCGATGCCCCACTCAAACAACAGCGCGAACACCACCGCCACGAACGGCTGGGCCAGGAAGAACGGGTGCCAGCGCTGCTCGGGGAAGATCCGCAGCAGGCCGTAGCCGATGTCATCGTCCAGCCCCCGCACATTGGTGTAGGTGTGATGACGGAAGTTATGCGTCTTGCGCCAGTTTTCCGAAGTCCCGGCGATATCCCACTCGTAGGTCTTGCCCTGCAGCTGCGGGTCGCCCATCCAGTCGTACTGGCCGTGGATGACATTGTGCGCCAGCTCCATGTTTTCCAGGATCTTGGAGAGTGCCAGCAGCAGCACACCGGCTATCCAGGCCGGCACCAGCACGCTGTGTACGAAGGCACCGAGGAACAACAGTGCGCGCCCCGCCACGCCAGTCCAACGCACCGCGGCGACGATCCGGCGGATGTAGCGGGCGTCGCTGGCACCCAGCAAGGCCTGATGCTTGGCTTTTACGGCGTCGAGTTCATCACCGAAGGTCTGCAGCTCGGCAGGCGACAGCACGCGGTTGTGCACGGAAGACATGACTTACAGCTCCAAGGTCAAATCGGTACTGGCGCTGCTGACGCACAGTTTGAGCGGAACGGACGGTTCGCTGGTGTAATCGCCGGTCAAGGTGTGGCGGGTGATACCGGAGGTCTTGCCGCATACGCAGGTATTGCAGATGCCCATCCGGCAGCCGCTGGCTGGCTGGATGCCTGCGGCTTCCAGCGCTGGCAACAAGGCAACCCCGCGCGGCACGGTCAGCGTGCGGCCGCTCTTGAGCAGCTGTACCTGCACACTGCCCTCCTCCAACTCGGCCAGCTGCGGGACGCTGAACGCCTCGCTGTCGAAATGCGCCACCTTGGCCTGCAGGCGCGCACGCGCGGCCTCGACAAAGCCTCCGGGGCCGCAAGCCAGCACATAGGCGGATTCCAGCTCGCCAAGGCTGGCGAGATCGAAGCTGTCCACGCGTGGCGCGGCCTCCCCGGTCACCGCCAGATGCAGGCGGAACGACGGGTGCCGCGCGGCGATGGCATTGAATTCGTCAACGAAGCACAGCTGCTCGCGCTGACGCGCCCAGTAGATGAGATCGACCGGACCCGGCATGCCCTGCGCGTCGAGCAGTCGCAGCAAGGCCCGCATCGGCGTGATGCCGCTGCCCGCGGCCAGCATCACCAGCTTGGGGGCTGGCGTTGCCGGCAGCAGCATCTGGCCAAACGCCTGGCCCAGCGCGAACACCTCGCCCACTTCGGCCTGCTGTACCAGGTGCTGGCTGAGCTTGCCGCCGGCAATGCGCTTGACCGTGATCGCCAGACGGCCGCTCTGCAGCAAGGTCGGGCTGTAGCTGCGGGTGGTCAGTCGCCCGTCCAGCTCCGCGCCCAGATTGATGTGCTGGCCGGCCTGCAACCCCAGGAAGTGGCGATTGGGCTGCAGCTCAAGCGTCACCGCGTCGGCGCTGGCCGGGTAGCGCGCCACAAGACGGGCCAATGGCCGACGCAGCGTCCACAGCGGATGCACCCGGGTAGACCAGAAATCGAAGAAGCCTTCGCTCAGCCAGGGGATCGGCGGCGGCGCGGTATTGCGGTAGACAGCACTCATGGGGCCAACTATACGGCCGAGCATACAAGCGTGTATACACTTGTATATTGTCAGTACAGGCTATGATTCACGGACCTGACCGGCCCGAGCCCCATGACCGCACGCGAACAGCCCCTGCCCGCACACGACGACCTGCACCCGGCGCGCAAGGCTTCCATCTCGCGTGACGACCTGCTGGCAGCCGCCCTGTCCCTTATCGGCCCGCACCGCAGCGTGTCCACGCTGAGTCTGCGCGAGGTTGCGCGCGAGGCAGGGATCGCACCGAATTCGTTCTATCGGCAGTTCCGCGACATGGATGAATTGACAGTTGCGCTGATAGATCTGGCGGGCCGTTCGCTGCGCACCATCATCGGCCAGGCGCGGCTGCGCGCGGCCGACAGCAACCGCGGCGTGATCCGGCTGTCGGTGGAAACCTTCATGGAGCAGCTGCGCGCCGACGACCGGCTGATGCATGTCCTGCTGCGCGAAGGCACCGCCGGCTCCGATGCGTTCAAACAGGCCGTGGACCGCGAGCTGGGTTATTTCGAGGAAGAGTTGAAGGCCGATCTGGTACGCCTGGCCGCGCTTGATGGCGCGACCCTGTTCGAGCCGGCGCTTGCGGCCAAAGCCATTACCCGCCTGGTGTTCGCCATGGGCGGCAGCGCAATCGACCTGCCGGAAGAGCGCGACCCTGAATTGATCGAAGAAATGTCGCAGATGATCCGCATGATCATCACCGGCGCCCGCGCGCTGGCACGGCATCCAGTCAGAGCCTGATCCAGGCCAGACGATTTTGCACGGTTGTGGGGGGGGGGGGGGGCGCGCCGCGGGGGGGACGGGACCGGACACGATTTAAAACAATCAAGCAAATTGGGGCGGAGGGGGGGGGGGGGCGGGGCCCCCCCCCCCCCAAACGCTCCCCCGCCGGTATTCTGCTTCGGGGGGGCGCCCCCGCCCACCCCCCCGAAGCTCGCATCAGTGAGATTGCAGGAATAACTGTGATCGGACGGATCATCCGCTTCGCGGCTTACGCCGCTCCCACAACCATCTACCTATAACGCTCCTGCCTACCTTTGCAGGCATTCGCGGTAACGGCCATCTACCCGGTTCGCGAACCATTCGGTGGTCAGTTCACGGGTGATCTTGGGGCTATCCAGGCGGATGCCGGGAACAACCGCGCGCGGCAACGACGTTCCGGCGCGTGCATCCGCCAGCACAAAGACCTGCCGGTGAAGATCGCCATCACTGAATTCCAACCGGTCTGACTGCGAAAGCGCACGGCGTATCTGGCGCTCATCCATGCCCAGTTGCGGCGCCAGACTGCGCACCGCGCGTTCGGTCTGCCCGGGTTTATCGAGTGGCGCATCCGGCACCAGCAGGTCACCGTCCAGTGCCAACGGCACACCGGTCAAGCTGCTGACCGCGCTTTGGAATGCAGCATTCCGGCTGGCATAGCGCCCTGCGTTGTAATCGGCAAAACGATGCACTTTCCGGGTGTAGGGCGTCTGGTAGTCGAGCAGATGCGCGATCCCGAAGTACACACCACCGCGCCGGGTGAACACTTCATCGCGGATGCTATGCGCTACCGGGTACGGGTAGTCCTGCGCATTGGACTGTGCAAACGGAATGCTTACCTGCATCGCGCCGCCAGTCTGCACGGGATTCTGGCCAGCGAACAAACGCTGCCCCATCGGTACGCGGCCAATGATCTCCTCGTACAACTCACTCAAATCCCGCTCGCTGCGCACACCAGCCAACTGCTCACCGTAGCTGCGACCATCACTGCCCTTCACTTTCAGACCTGCATCCACCAACAACTTCGGTATATGCACGGCGGCGGCACGCCGATCTATTTCGCCGCGCGCGATACGCGGCAGATTCGGCACCTCGGGATTGGCACGATAGCCTGACTCCTGCTCGATCACCGCCAGCGTTGCGCAGATGTTCTCGACCGTCGGTTCGATGTGCTGCGCGCTGAAGGCGACGCGGATATCACCTGCCCAACCAACGCGGTCGCCGACGGTCGCCGGAATGCGCCGGATGATCTCATCCTGCACCACTGGCGCCGATGGTCCCGGCGGAGACGATGGCAGCGTGCTGCAGGAGGCCAGCGCCAAAACCGCAAGCAGGCTCAGCAGCGCCTGCGTTGTCGCTCCGACACACCGCCGGGGGAGAACCAGGCACGTGCTGTGCCAACCATCGCATGTCGCCTGCCTACCCATATACTTTGCACCCTCGCCTGTCCAAATCGCCAAACGTGGCTTGACCTTGAGCGCCACCGCTGAACAGTACTTCCCGCTTGTGGTCCCCGCCACCTCCCTGCTGCTGGGGTTTGCGCTGCTGGCCGGCTGGCGTTCATTGCGCGAACACCGCTACCTGTTGTGGCTGGCCGCTGGCTACATCTGCACCGCCTTTCCTCTGGCCGCGCAGATCCTGATGGACAACACCCAGCTGGCGACCTGGTCGCCGCTCACCGGTGCCTTGTACTGTGCGGGCAGCTGGGCCACCGCGCAGGGCTTCGCGGTCAGATCCGGCGGCAAGGTGCCGGCGCGGACTGCGTTGGCAATCAGCGTAGGCACCTTGTTCGCGCTGTTCTGCTTCTCCGTGCTCAGTGACGTGCTGGGCGCGCGCATCGTTTTCCTCAACCTCGGCATGGGGCTGCTGCTTGCCTTGGCGCTGCCGGTGCTGTTCGGCCGCGAGCAAGCGGCTACGCTGTTCGATCGCCTACTGCGCCGAACCTACCTGTTGCTGGTGGTGTACTCGATTCTGCGCCCCCTGCTGGCCTGGTTGCTGGCCGGCTGGTTCACCAGCAGCGGCTTGCCACGCTCAGGGCTTTGGCTGTGGATGCTGGCCTTCAACCTGCTGCTCAATCTGTGGCTGCTTTTTCTGCTGCTGGGCGGGCTGGCCCAGCAATTGATGGGGGAACTGCGCCACGAACGCAACCACGATCCCCTCACCCTGCTGCTCAACCGCCGCGCTTTCTTCGAGATCGCCAACCAGCGCCTGCACCACGGTCCAGCCAACCACTGGGCACTGCTTGCCTGCGACGTTGACCATTTCAAACAGGTCAACGACACCTGGGGCCATGCAGCCGGTGACAACGTACTGCGCCAGGTTGGCGTACTGCTGCAGCAGATGACGCGCCCGGGCGATCTGGTCGCACGCTTCGGCGGCGAGGAATTCGTGCTGCTGTTGCGTTGCGCTGATCTGCCGACCGCCATCCGGATTGCTGAACGTATCCGCGTCGGCCTCAGCCAGATGCGCTGTTCACCGGCGAAGCAGACAATAACCGCCAGCTTCGGCGTCACCTTGGTCACAGCAGGGGATGATCTGGAGAGCGCGCTGGAGCGTGCAGACCTTGCCGTGTACCGGGCCAAGCACGAAGGCCGCGACCGGGTGATTGCCAGTCCGTCCCATGACGCCATTGGCAGCCCTCATGCGAACCAGCCAGGCACCTTTTGATCCCAAGCTGCAACTCGCCTGGCAGTGCCATGCCTCTCGCTGCTTGGACGCACGAACGCCTGCCGTCAGCCATGGCACCGGGAAGGCCAGCTTTACGCTAGGCTTGCCCTTCTTCCAGACAGCGCATTCCCGTGAAAACCGTTCACGCCACCCGCTACATCACACCGCTGCGCGAAGGCGGCTCACTGCCAGCGGTGATCGAGGCCGATGACGATGGCATGTACGTCATCAAATTCCGTGGTGCCGGCCAAGGCCCCAAGGCATTGATTGCCGAACTGGTGGTTGGCCGGCTTGCACAGGTACTCGGCCTGCCGATGCCGGACATCGCCTTGGTCGAGCTCGACAAGGAATTCGCCCGCACCGAGCCCGACCCGGAAATCCAGGACCTGATCCGCGCCAGCGAAGGCACCAATCTTGGCAGCGATTACCTGCCCGGCGCGATCAATTACGACCCGGCCGCGATGCAACCCGATGCCGAGCTGGCCTCGCGCATCGTCTGGTTTGATGCCTATACCAGCAACGTCGATCGCACCGCGCGCAATCCCAACCTGATGGTCTGGCACCGCAAGCTCTATCTCATCGATCACGGCGCCGCGCTGTACTTCCACCACGACTGGGAGAACGCCGGTGAAGCCTGCGGCAAGCCTTTCGTGTTGATCAAGGACCACGTGTTGCTGCCCTTCGCCAGCCGAATTGCTGACGCCGATGCGGCGCTGGCCCCCTTGCTGACCGACGCGGTGATCGACGGCATCGTCGCGCAGATTCCGGACAGCTGGCTGCAGACCGAGCCAAGCTTCGCCGACGCCAGCGCATACCGCTTGGCGTACGCCAGCTATTTGAAGCGCCGCCTGCAATTGCGCGAAGCCTTCGTACAGGAGGCCATCCGTGCCCATGCTGCATACCTATGATTACGCCGTCATCCGCGTAGTACCGCGGGTGGAACGCGAGGAATTCATCAACGTTGGCGTAATCGTCTCCTGCCCCAGCGCAGGCCATTTGCAAGCTGCTATCGAGATCGATGTCGGGCGCCTGCAGGCGTTTGCGCCGCAACTGGATCTGGGCGGCGTACAGCCGTGGCTGGACGCCATCGTTGCGATCTGTCGCGGCGAGCCCGGTGCTGGACCGATCGCGCAACTGCCGCCACGCGCCCGCTTCCACTTCCTTACCGCCAAGCGCAGTTCGGTGGTGCAGACTTCGGTCACCCATGTCGGGCGTACTGCCAATCCAGCGGGCATCGTCGAGCATTTGCTGGAACGCATGGTGCGCACGCCGCGCTGAGTTGTCATCTGGAACATCCAGCCAATCGACACCTGTAGAGCCGAGCCAAGCTCGGCTGGTGCTCTACCGGTAGTGGGGGGGGGGGGGGGGGGGGGGGGGGGGGGGGGGGGGGGGGGCGCGGGGGGGCGGGGGGGGGAGGGGGGGGGGCCGGCGGCCGGGGGCGGGGTGGGGGTCGGGGGGGGG
>NZ_JBRREF010000106.1:0-15993 GCF_056760135.1 Stenotrophomonas sp. STEN023
CCCCCCCTTCTTTTTCCCCGCTGCGCCCGCGGGGGGGCCGGGCCCCCGCCCTTGTTGGGGGGGGTGGGGGGGGGGGGGGGGTGGGGCGGCGTACCCCCGCGACACTGATGATGCTGAAGTGGCTGGCAGCTGTGTCATCTGATGATGTGCCTGCTTCGCGGCTTACGCCGCTCCCACAAGCAAGACAGCCGGCGTCAGGCCGGCTGTCGCTTCATCCTTCAATGAACCGGCAAACCGCCGGAATCACCACTCCGGCAGTTTTTCCGGCAACAAGGGCCGGATCACCGCGCCATCCTCGCTTGCTGCCAGCTTTTCGGCTTCGGCAATCGGGATATCCACCTCGATCAACCAGCCCTCTTCATCGGCCCGCTCGCTGCGGATGACTTCCAACTGGTGCAGGCGCGCACGCAGGCGGCCTGCACTCGGCGGCAGCCGCACCTGGCCGGTGACATGCTGCAGGCCCAGCCGCTTGCCCAACACCGATTGCAGCAATTCCAGACCACGGCCATCACGCGCGGAAACCCAAACCCGTTCGCGCCGTGATTCATCCGGCACGCCATCCTGCGCGTCGTGGCGCACTTCAGCACCTTCGATGCGGTCGATCTTGTTGAACACCAGCAGCTGCGGCAGATCGCCCGCACCTACGGCTTCCAATACTTCGTCGACCTGGGCAATGCGCTCTTCGCGCAGCGGATCGGCGGCATCGACCAGATGCAGCAGGAAATCCGCCTCACGCGCTTCGGACAGGGTCGAGCGGAACGCGGCCACCAGATCATGCGGCAGGTTGCGCACGAAACCGACGGTGTCGGCCAGCATCGCGTTGCCGCCCGGCAGGTTGATGCGTCGAACGGTGGGATCCAGCGTCGCAAACAGCAGATCGGCCGCGTAGGCACCGGCTCCGGTCAGCGCGTTGAACAGCGTGGACTTGCCGGCATTGGTATAGCCGACCAGCGCGATACGCGGCATTTCGCTGCGCACACGTGCGCGGCGCATCTGGGTGCGCTGCACTTCGACCTTCTCCAGCCGCTTCTGCAGCTGTTCCACCCGCTTCTGCAGCAGGCGGCGGTCGGTTTCCAGCTGGGTTTCACCCGGGCCGCGCAGACCAATGGAACCACCACGCTGACGCTCAAGGTGGGTCCAGCCGCGGACCAACCGCGTGGCCATATGCCGCAACTGGGCAAGCTCCACCTGCAACTTGCCTTCGTGGCTATGCGCACGCTGGGCAAAGATGTCCAGGATCAGACCAGTGCGATCAATCACCCGGCGCTCCAGGTAGCGCTCAAGGTTGCGCTCCTGTACCGGGCTGAGTTGATGGTTGACCAGCACCAGATCGGCGCCGGTGGCGTCGGCCGCAGCCTTCACTTCTTCCAGCTTGCCGCTGCCGATCAACGTCGAAGGGTTCGGCCTGTCCATGCGCGCACTGATGGTCGCGGCAATACTTGCCCCGGCCGAGCGCGCCAGATCGGTGAATTCCTCCAGTACATCCTCTTCCAACCGGCCAACATGCGGCTGGATCAACAGCGCATGTTCGCCCTTTTTAGAGCGGTCAAACATGCGCCGCCACCTGCTTATTCGTTGTCGTTGTCAATTTCGTCATCAGCTGCCTGACTTCCATCACCGGATTGCACATAGCCACCACCCGGCCCCACGCGCACGTTGCGCGCCGGCACCACGGTGGAAATGGCGTGCTTGTAGACCATCTGGCTGACGGTGTTGCGCAGGAGCACCACGAACTGGTCAAACGACTCAATCGTGCCCTGCAATTTGATGCCATTCACCAGGTAGACCGAAACCGGCACGCGCTCGCGGCGCAACGCATTCAGAAACGGATCCTGCAAAGACTGCCCCTTGGACATCGTCTACTCCTCGTTATTGTTTTTATGGACCGGACTGATGGCGGCGTCCCCTGCCCGTCCGGAACCTGATGGTACACCGCCCGGCGGGCGCTCAACCTTGCAGAAAGCGGGAAACCGCGTTCTGCACACCAGACATGTCCCGAACCGGGTCAAACCAGCGGGCATCCAGCTCACCGCGCAGCCAGGTGACCTGCCGTTTGGCCAGCTGGCGGGTGGCAAATACGCCCTTGTCACGGAATTCGGCGGCAGTGCCCTGCCCATCGAGGAACTGCCAGGCCTGGCGATACCCCACCGCCCGCACCGCAGGCAGATCCAAGGGCGCTGCCACCGCTGCCATCTGCGGCAGCGCCCGCAGCGCCCGCACCTCATCCAGGAAGCCACGCTCAAGCATCAGGTCGAAGCGCCGCTCGATGCGCTGATGCAGCACCGCGCGCTCGGCCGGGGCAAGCACAAGTTTCAGCACTCGCGCGGGCAAACGCGCGATCCCGGGCAAGCCCTGCCAATAGCTGATCGGCTTGCCGGTCAGTCGGTATACCTCCAGCGCCCGCTGGATACGCTGCGGGTCGGTGGCATGGATGCGCGCGGCGGCAACCGGATCGATAGCTGCCAGCTGCGCATGCAAGGCCGGCCAGCCGCAGACCTCGGCCTCGGCGGCGATAGCCGCACGCATGGTCGGGTCGGCCTCAGGCATCGGCGACAACCCCTGCAGCAAGGCACGGAAATACAGCCCGGTACCGCCGGCCAGAATCGGCAATTTACCGCGCGCAACGATGTCGTGCACCGCCGCCGTTGCGTCAGCGGAAAACTCGGCCGCCGAATAGGTCTGCCAGGGGTCGCGCAGGTCCAGCAGGTGATGGCGGATGCCGTCCTGTTCGGCGGCGTCCGGCTTGGCCGCACCAATCTCCAAACCACGGTAAACCAGCGCCGAATCGACGCTGACGATTTCACCGTCATAGGCCTTGGCCAAGGCAATGGCCGCGGCGGTCTTGCCCGACGCGGTCGGGCCCATCAAGGCGATGGCCAAGGGCCGTTGATCGATGCCCATCAATCCTCGTCCGGCCAGCGCGGCATGGCCGGCTTGTCAGCACGCGGCACTGGCACGGCATCGAACGCGGCCAGCACCTTGAGTGCGTCCACCATCGCAGCCACATCGTGTACCCGCACCATCATCGCGCCCTTCTGCACGGCCAGCAGGTGTGCGGCCAGCGAACCGGCGACCCGCTCGCCAGCCACGGCCCGCCCAGTGACATCTCCAATGCAGCGCTTGCGCGAGAAGCCCGCCAGCACCGGCGCGCCCAGATCGTTCAAGCGATCCTGCGCGGCCAGCAAAGCGAAGTTCTGCGCGGTGTCCTTGTTGAACCCGTAACCCGGGTCCAGCAGCAGGCGCTTGCGCCCGATACCGGCCATCTCTGCGGAGAAAATCCGCTCGGCGAGGAAGCGCTGCACATCGCCAGCGATATCGACGTAGGCCTGGGCGACGCCAGCGTCGTAAGGGCCGCCCACCGCATGCATCAACACTACCGCGGCCTTGGACGCAGCAACCACCTCAAGCGCGCCAGGCTGCTGCAGCGCCTGTACGTCGTTGATCACGTGCGCGCCAGCAGCCAGCGCAGCACGCATTACTTCAGGTTTGAAGGTGTCCACGCTCAGCGGCACCGCCACCTGCGGCAGCAAAGCTTCGATCACCGGCACGATGCGATCGATTTCCTCCTGCACCGAGACCGGGCTTGCGCCTGGACGGGTGGATTCGCCGCCGATATCGAGCAGGTCGGCACCCTGTTCGACCAGCGCCAGCGCATGGGCAACGGCAGCGGCAGTGTCCGCATGCTGGCCACCATCGGAAAACGAATCCGGAGTGACGTTGACGATGCCCATCACCTGCGGTCTATCCAGCCGCAGCGCACGGTCGCCACATTCAAGGGTTGGGAAAACATCAAACATGGGCGCTCCGGCGGACTGCAACAGCGCCTAGTTTAAGCCACCGCAGCGCCCCTCCAGCGAGACGGGCGGCCACACGCTCAACCTGTTCGCGGCGGCGCAATACCGGCGCTCAGTCCTTGTTGCGAGCGCGGATCCGGCTGCCAATCAAGCTCAGGATCACGCCCAGCACCACACCGATGAAGATGCCGGCCAGGAAGTTGTTGGTCTTCACCCCGAAGCCAACGCCTGCGACGGTGGCGATGATCATCTCCGGCACGTTGGCCGAGGGCGCCTTGGGCGGCGGCGTGGAATCATTCATGGAGCAGAACCAGGGAGAACCAGAGTGTCGCTATTCTCGCCCAGCACGACGGCCGGCGCATAAAAAAACGGGCCGGAATACCGGCCCGTTGTTCTACCTTGGCGCTGCCGGCTCAGTGCTGGCCGGCAGGGTCGGTGATCGGCGTCACCGGCTGCGGGGCGTCGCCCCCCTTGCCATCGTCAGCGCGGTCATTGTTGCCGCCCTTGTCCACCCAACCTGCAGGCGGCGAAGGCTTGCGGCCTTCCATGATCGCCTTGACCTGGTCGGCGTCGATGGTTTCCCAGTCCAGCAGCGCGGCAGTCATCGCTTCGACGATGTCGCGCTTTTCGTCCAGGATCCGGTACGCAACGTTGTACTGCTCGTCGAGGATGCGCCGGATTTCCGCGTCCACCTTCTGCTGGGTAGCCTCGGAAATGGTCTTGCTGTGCATGCCATAGCCGCCTTCTTCATCGGCGTAGACCATGATGCCCAGCACATCGGACATGCCGTACTTGGTGACCATGCCTCGGGCCAGCTTGGTAGCGCGCTCGAAGTCGTTGGAGGCACCGGTCGACATCTCGCCAACGAAGATCTCCTCGGCGATGCGGCCACCGAACAGGATCGCCAGCTCTTCCAGCATGCGCTCCTTGTACTTGCTGATGTGGTCGTGCTCCGGCAGCTGCCAGGTCAGGCCCAGCGCCCAACCGCGCGGCATGATGGTGACCTTATGCACCGGGTCGGCCTTGGGCAGCGACATGGCGACAACGGCATGGCCGGACTCGTGATAAGCGGTATTGCGACGCTCTTCCTCACGCATGACCATGCTGCGACGCTCAGGACCCATGTAGATCTTGTCCTTGGCGTCCTCGAAGTCCTTCATGTCGACTTCCTGCTTGTTGCGACGAGCCGCAAACAGGGCGCCTTCATTGATCAGGTTGGCCAGATCGGCACCGGAGAAACCCGGGGTACCGCGTGCCAGCACTTCCGGACGCACGTCATCGGCGGCCGGCACCTTGCGGAGGTGCACGCGCAGGATCTGCTCGCGGCCCTTGATGTCCGGCAGGCCGACCATGACCTGGCGGTCAAAACGGCCCGGACGCAGCAGCGCTTTGTCCAGCACGTCGGGACGGTTGGTGGCAGCGATCACGATCACGCCTTCGCCGCCCTCGAAGCCGTCCATCTCGACCAGCATCTGGTTCAGGGTCTGCTCGCGCTCATCGTGGCCACCGCCGGTGCCCGAGCCGCGGTGACGGCCCACGGCATCGATTTCGTCGATGAAGATGATGCACGGCGCATGCTTCTTGGCCTGCTCGAACATGTCGCGCACGCGGCTGGCGCCGACGCCGACAAACATTTCAACGAAGTCCGAACCGGAGATAGCGAAGAACGGCACCTTGGCCTCGCCCGCAATCGCACGGGCCAGCAGGGTCTTACCGGTACCCGGCGGACCGACCATCAGCACGCCGCGCGGGATCTTGCCGCCGAGCTTGGTGAACCTGGACGGATCACGCAGGAACTCGACCAGCTCGCCAACTTCTTCCTTGGCTTCGTCGCAGCCGGCAACGTCAGCAAAAGTGACCTTGATCTGGTCTTCGCCCTGCAGCTTGGCGCGGGATTTACCGAAGGACATAGCGCCCTTGGCTCCGCCGCCACCGCCCTGCATCTGGCGCATCATGAAGATCCAGAAGCCGATCAGCAGCAGCACCGGCAGGAACTGCAGCACGATGCCCCAGAAACTCGGGCCGGCCGGTTCCTGGCGGGACACTTCAATCTGCTTGGAATACAGCTGGTCCAGCAGCTTCGGGTCGGCCGGCGCGTACAGCGCACCAACCGAACCGTCCGAGCGCTTGAAGCTCAGGTGATTGGTGGTCAATGTGGTCTTGTCGGTGTACTCCACCGATTTGATCCGCCCTGCATCCACTTCCTGCAGGAACTGCGTGTAATTACGGGCATCGCCAGCCGCTGCCGCACCACTGCGCGGAGCGAAGCTCTGGAACACCACCATCAGCACGACGGCGACAACCACCCACAACAGGAGGTTCTTGGTCAGGTCGTTCATCCTCATCGGCTCCGGTGTCCCTCTAGATACTAAATACTGAAAAGTCGTATGGCTGAGCTTACTTTATCTGGGTGCGCTTGCCCTGCCCGAGGGCATAAACCTCAGGTGAACGCTTGCGCGAAGCATCCGGCTTGCGAATGGCGACTTTGTCATAACGACGGCGCAGTTCACGCACGTAGTCGTCAAAGCCGACGCCCTGGAACAACTTGATCAGGAACGCCCCACCCGGCTTGAGATGGTTGTCGGCAAAATCCATCGCCAACTCCGCCAGGTGCATCATCCGCGGCTGGTCAACCGCATCCATACCACTCTTATTGGGGGCCATATCCGACAGCACAAGGTCTACCGGCTGGTCGCCAACCATGGCTTCGAACTGCGATAGGACAGTTTCTTCCCTGAAGTCCCCGTGAAGGAACTCCACACCAGCCAAGGGCGGCATCTCAAGGATATCCAGCGCCAAGACACGTCCGGTGTCGCCCATCTGCCTGCGCACCTGCTGCGACCAGCCACCCGGCGCGGCACCAAGGTCAACCACCACCATATGCGGCTTCAGCAGGCGGTCACGCTCCAGCAGCTCCTCCAGTTTGTAGGCCGCGCGCGAGCGCATGCCCTCCTTCTGGGCCTTTTTCACAAAAGGATCGGAGAAGTGTTCTTTCAGCCAGCGCTGGCTACTTTTGCTACGGGAAGGCATTGGCAATGGGGCTCACAGGGGTGGTCATGATACCCTGAACCCCCTTGATTACCTGTAGTCCTGCATGTCCATCGTCCTGACCTCGGCCCAGAACCGATTCCTGCGCGGCATCGCGCACGACCTGAAAGCACTGCTGCAGATCGGTGGCAAAGGGGTCACCCCGGCCTTTTTGGCCGAACTGGACGAGGTGCTGGAGCGCCATGAGCTGGTCAAGGTGAAGGTTGCCGCCGAAGACCGCGAAGCCCGTGACACCCTGATCGAGGAACTGATCCAGGCCAGCGGTGCCGCCCTGGTGCAGCGCATCGGCCATGTCGCCGTGCTGTACCGCCCGGCCAAGGAAAAACGCCAGATCGTGCTGCCGCGCGGCTGATCGCCGAGGAGTACCCATGCAGTTCAGTCGCGAGCTTCCCGATTACATCTATTCGCTACGCTCGGCCGATGGCCGCCATGCGCAGGTGAACGACCGCGCACTGAGCCGCAGCTTCATCCTTGCACCGAACAGCCTGATTGAAGACTGGCCGGTTGCATCGGTAGCCGAGTTGCGCGCCGAAGATCTGGACGCAGCACTGGAACAGAATCCGGCGCTGGTGATCCTTGGCACGGGTGACAAGCAGGTATTCCCGCCCGCCGCGATCATGGCAGCCTGCCTGACCCGCGGTATCGGCATCGAGGTGATGAACAACGCCTCGGCCGCACGCACCTACAACGTGCTGGCCGGTGAAAACCGTCGCGTGGTGATGGCCATCATTCTGGAAAGCACCCCATAGCGCGCAGCCATGCTGCGCCGGGGCATTCCTGTAGGAGCGGCGTAAGCCGCGAAGCTGACGATTTGGCAGCCCGCAGACATGCCGGCAGTCCCAACGACACCTGATCCGCCGTCCGTGCCAGCAAAGCTGGATGCCGCACTGTAGTGCCGAGCCATGCTCGGCAGGGGCTTTGCTGGCAATGCACCAGACAGTTCATCTGCTTCGCGGCTTACGCCGCTCCCACAAGTGCGGCGCGCATTGACGCATCACCGGGAAAGCCGCTGCCGAGCATGGCTCGGCACTACGGTCGATGGCTGCCGAGCATGGCTCGGCACTACAGTCGATGGCTGCCGGGCCTGGCCCGGCAGCCGCCCTTCAACGGTTCGGCAGGTAAACCAGCGGGTCGACCGGCTTGCCGTTGTAGCGGATCTCGAAGTGCAGCATGTCGCGCGAGGTGCCGGTCCGGCCCATCTCGGCGATCTGGTCACCGGCCTTGACGCTCTGGCCTTCGTTGACCAGCCGCTTGCGGTTATGACCGTAGGCCGACAGCCATTGGTCGTTGTGCTTGATGATGATCAGCTCACCATAGCCAACCAGGCCAGCGCCGGAATACACCACCACACCTGGGCCGGCGGCACGTACCGCCTGACCGCTGCTGCCGGCGATGTCCACGCCCTGCTTGGTCGCCTCACCAGCCACGAAACGGCCGACCAGCGCACCTTCTGCCGGCCAACGCCAGGCGATGCCGCTATTGACCGGCGTAGGTGTCGCTGCCGGTGGCGGGGTGACCGGGCGGGTAGCCGTCGTCGTTGAACCACTGCTTGCCGGCGGCCGACTGGCCGTCGCACCGCCCGGATACAGGCGCAGCGCCTGCCCCGGATAGATGGTGTATGGCTCGGACAGGCCATTCCAGGCTGCGAGATCACGCGGCGTGATGTTGTTGATCCGGGCGATGCCGAACAGCGTATCGCCACGGCGCACGATGGCCGTCTGCCCCGGCTTGGCCACCGAGGTGCGCGGCGTGGTCGAGGCGGACGAACCCGAGCTGCCGCCCGAGGGCTTCACCACCGTGGCGGTACCACACGCCGCCAACGAGACCACCGCCAGAACGGCCAGCGCCCCGCCCAAGCCCTTGCCCAACATCAATGCATTCATGCGAATTTAGCCCTCCAGACCAGCCACGCCACCAGGCCCACCACCAATGCGGTGGCAATCCAGCCCAGTGGCTCAATCCAGCGCCGCAACCGTTCAGCCGCCTGTGCGCCGCCGAAGCGGATCACCGCCGCCAACAAATAAACCCGTTTGCCACGCCCAACCAGCATGCTCAGCACATACTGCGGCAACGGCACGCCGACGATACCCGAGGCCCATGTGAAGACCTTCATCGGGATCGGCATGAAACCGCCCAGCACCAGGAAGGTGAACACCGCCCACGGCGATTCCGCCATCTTTTCCTGCAGGGTGGCAATGCCGCTCTCGATCGCCGGCAGCATGCCCATTGCCTCGAACAGCGGCTTGAGCACCTCGAAGGCGTAATGCCCCAGTGCGTACCCCACCATCGCGCCGACCATGGAGCCGGCCAGGCTCAGCGTCGCAAAACGCCAGCCCTTGCGCGGCTGCGCCACGCACATCGGCATCAGCATCACTTCCGGCATCACCGGGAAGATGATCGCCTCGATGAAGCTCAGGACAGTCAGATAGGTAGGTGCGCGCTCGTTGGCGGCCCAGACCATGGCGCGGTCGTACAACGGCCCGAAAATCTTCATTCAGTGAGTAGTCCTGTTCTCAGTCCAGCATGCCCGGCAACAACGGCACAAAGCTCACCGGCGCCAGCTCTTCCTGGGCAATGGTGCCATCGGCCTGTCGGGTCAGTTGCAACAGCACCTGTCCGCCGGGGCCGCCAACCGGGGCCACCAGTCGGCCACCGACGGCCAATTGATCGATCAATGCATCCACCAGCGCCGGCGCGGCGGCCGTCACCACGATGGCGTCATACGGACCATGCTCGGGCCAGCCGATGCGGCCGTCGTCATGCTTGGTGCGGATGTTCATGCCGAGATGCCGGAAGCGCTTGCGCGCCTGTCGCAGCAGGTCGCCGATGCGTTCGACGGTAAACACCTCAAGACCCAGCGCACCGAGGATGGCGGCCTGGTAGCCCGAGCCGGTGCCGACTTCCAACACCTTTTTCGGCGCGACAGCCAGCACGACCTCGGTCATCCGCGCCACGACCCAGGGCTGGGAGATGGTCTGGCCATGGCCGATCGGCAGCGCGGTGTCTTCATAGGCGCGGGATGCCAGCGCCTCGTCAATGAACAGATGCCGTGGCACCACGCGCACGGCATTGAGCGTGGCTTCGTCGGCGATGCCGGCTTCGCGCAGGCGATCGACCAGACGGTCGCGCACCCGCTGCGAGGTCATGCCGATACCCACGGCCTCCGGCTGCAGGCGCAGGCGCGGCGTCATTCAGGCTTCCCCAGCGTATCGGTCAGCCCACCAACCCAACTGGCGACCTTCTCCAAGGCCGAATAGCGGGTCAGGTCGACCTGGATCGGGGTGATGGAAACATGGCCAGTGCGCACCGCGTGGAAATCGGTACCGGGGCCGGCGTCCTGCTCGCTGCCGGCCGGACCGATCCAGTACACGGTATTACCGCGCGGATCGGTCGCCGGAACACAGGCCTCGGCACGATGACGGTTGCCCAGGCGGGTGACTTCAAAGCCACGGATCTCGTCCCAGGGCAGGTCCGGCACGTTGACGTTGAGGATGGTGTCGGCCGGCAACGGGTCGGCGATCAGCCGGGACACGATCTCTACAGCAGCGCGTGCGGCAGTGACGAAGTTCTTGGCTTCGTGCTTGTGCGTGACCAGCGATACCGCCACCGACGGCAGCCCGAGGTGACGCCCTTCCATCGCCGCCGACACCGTGCCCGAATAGATCACGTCATCGCCAAGGTTGGCGGCATTGTTGATACCCGACACCACGATGTCCGGCTCGAATTCGAGCATGCCGGTCAGCGCCAGGTGCACGCAGTCGGTAGGCGTACCCGCCACCGCACAGGTGTAGTGGTCAATACGGCGCAGACGCACCGGTTGATCCAGCGTGAGTGAGTTGGAGGCACCCGACCGGTCACGGTCCGGCGCCACCACGGTGACTTCGTGTCCGGCGTTGCGAAGCTCCTCGGCCAACATCTTGATGCCGGGGGCGTCCACACCATCGTCATTTGATACAAGTACGCGCATTAAAGGCCTGGGTTACTGGATCAATACGCGACGCTCCCACTCAGCGCCGCAATCGCCGGAACCTCCGGTTAGTACATCACCGTGACGGACCGACCTGAGCGGCCATGATACCGGAATGCGCCACGGCACTTTCCACCGCCACGGGGCTTGCCTGCGACTGTGCGCACGTTACGCTGTACAAATGTCGCACCCAGATGAAGAAGATGACGCCGCACTGTTCCGTTCGGCCATTGGTGAAGTAACGCCGATGCGCCAGGTGGAAGCACCGGCTGCGGGCAAACCACGGCCCAAGCCGCGCGCGCGCATGGCAGAACAGGATGACTCCGAGGCCCTGGGCGAATTCGCACGCCTGTTACGTTCCAGCAAGCCACTGGAAGCCGGCGACAACGCCAGCTACCGGCGTGACAACCTGCCACCGCAGATGTTCCAGCGGCTCAAGCGTGGCCAGTATTCAGTACAGGACGAACTGGACCTGCACGGCGCAACCGCCGCCCAGGCCGAGAACCTGCTGCGCCAGTTCCTGCTGGAAGCACGCGCGCATGAACACGGTTGCGTGCGCATCATCCATGGCAAGGGCCTGCAGTCAGATGGCGGCGCGCCGGTACTGAAGAACCTGGTCGACCGCATGTTGCGCCAGCGCAATGACGTGCTGGCGTTTCATTCAGCGCCGCCCACCCAGGGCGGCACCGGTGCGGTTCTGGTGCTGTTGGCCAACCGCTGAAAAGACCGGGATGGGCGACTGAAACCGCGCTGTAGCCCGGGTAAGCGCAGCGCACCCGGGAGATGGGATCCAGAGATGCTTCAAGCCCTGCGCGGACAACCCCGGGTGCGCTGCGCTTACCCGGGCTACGACGTGGCGAGCGTTCAGTCGACGGCGGCGTCTTCGCTGGACGCTTCGGCTTCAGCCGCCGGGCTACCCGCAATTTCATTGCGGCTGGCGTCGGTCACTTCACCCAGCTCATGCAGCACCGCGGTGGCATAACACCCCGGCGGCAACGCGAACGATACTTCCAGCACGTCGTCGGCCAGCCATTGGTGCTGCATCAGCATGGGCTTGAGGCGTAGTGAGCGGCGCTCCTGCTTGAGCCCTGCCTGTTCCAGTCCGGCGCGCAGCGCCAAGGCCTGCTCATCGCCCAGGGCCTGGTCTTCCAAGGCGCGCGCCGCATCGGTAGCGCGCAGTTCACCAACGCCCCACAACGGCGCGCTCGGATGGATATCGAAACGAGCAAGACGCTCGGCCAGCACCTCACTCATCGGCTCCGGGCCGAATACCGAACGGCTACCGTCCAGCATCCACACCTCGCCTTCCAGCGCCGCGTCCCAGTTGCCCGCCTCGACGCGCGCAGCGAGCACACGGTTGAACAAGGCCGACCGCGCGGCGGACAGCAGCATCGAACGCTGGTCCTTGCGCACCCGACGGCCAGCAAACATCTGCAGCGCAGCCGGCACATTGCCGCCATCGCGGCCAAAGCGCTGTTCGCCAAACCAGTTGGGCAGCCCGCGTGCGGCGACAATCTGCAGCCGTTCCTCGATGGCCGCCTTGTCGCCTTGCACGCCGCGCAACACCAGCTTGAAACGATTGCCCGCCAATGCACCACGCTGCAGCTTGCGGTTATGCCAGGTCGATGCCAGCACATGCAGCTCGTCCGACTCCAGCAGCGCCAGATCCGGCGCCACACGCTTGGGCAGGTGCACGCTGAAGCGTTGCGTGGTCACCGCATGCCGATCTTTCTGTCCGGCATAGCTGACGCCCATTTCCGGCACGCCGGCCCACTGCGCCAACTGCTTGGCAATCGCTACGGTATTGGCGCCGCGCTTGCGGATGTCGAGCAGCAGGTGCTCGCCCTCGCCAGTCGCTTCGAACGCGGGAATTTCATCAACCTGGAAGTCTTCCGGCACGCTGCGGATCGCGGCAGTCAGCAGCGGCTCACCAAAGGCCAGCGGCAGCGCGATCATGCGGCCACCAACAAGGCCACGGCCTGCGCGGCAATGCCTTCTTCGCGACCGGTGAAGCCCAGCTTTTCGCTGGTCGTGGCCTTGATGCTGACCCGATCCAGATCGATCTGCAGCAGCTGCGCCACCTTCTCGCGCATCGCCAACGCATGCGGGCCCACCTTGGGCCGCTCGCAGATCACGGTGATGTCCACATTGCCAACCTGCCAACCGCGTTCACGCACCAGTTCATTGCAATGGCTGACGAAGCGACTGCTGTCCGCGCCCTTCCAGCGATCATCCGAGGGCGGGAAATGGACGCCGATGTCACCCAGCGCCAGCGCACCAAGCATGGCGTCGCACAGCGCATGCAGGGCCACATCGCCATCGCTGTGCGCGAGCACGCCACGGCTGTGCGGCACGCGCACGCCGGCCAGCATGATGTGGTCGCCCTCACCGAAGGCATGCACGTCATAGCCTTGGCCGATACGGATGGGAGGGAAGGAAACGGAAGAGTTCATGGCAGTACTTCTTGGCAGAGCCGACGCCAACGCGTCGGCGAGGGATCAGCTGCCGCGCCGCGACAGCTCGAATTCGAAACGGGCCAGATCGGCCGGGGTGGTGACCTTGAAGTTGCTTTCCGCGCCTTCGATAAGCAGCGGGCGCACGCCCTGCCGCTCCATCGCCATCGCCTCATCGGTGACATCGACGCCAGCGGCGGCGGCATCGAGCAGCGCGCGGGTCAGTTGATGACGGCGAAACAGCTGCGGGGTCAGCGCACGCCACAGGCGCTCGCGCGGCTCGGTGCGGTCAATGCCACCGTCGTCGCCAGCACGCTTGAGCGTATCGCGCACCGGCGCAGCAAGAATGCCGCCGACCGGATCAGCACGCCCCACTTCCAGCAATCGACTCAGATCCGTCGCAGCCAGATTCGGCCGCGCCGCATCGTGGACCAGCACGAAATCATCGGCGCGCACGCTTTCCGGCAGCGCCTGCAGGCCAGCCAATACCGACGCCGCGCGGGTCTCTCCACCCACGCAGGTCAGCACCGGTTTGTCGGCGAACGAGGTCCAGCCCGGCCAATCGGCATCATTCTCGGCAATGGCCACCATCACCCCGGCCACGCCGGGATGGGCAAGCAAGGACTGCAGGGCGTGCGCGAGCAAGGGCTCACCATCAGCCAGCAGGTACTGCTTGGGCACCGGCCCACCGAAGCGCGCACCGCGTCCAGCCGCGGGAACCACCGCCCAGGTCTGCACGATCATGGAATGTTCTCCGGCGGCGAATGCGGATCACCCTGCCCTGCCACTGGCGCTGCGGTAGATGCCGGCGCCACAGGCGCAGCTACCGGCGCGTCTTCGACGACCCGGTAGAACTTTTCACCCGGCTTGATCATGCCCAGTTCGCTGCGCGCACGCTCTTCGATGGCCGCCTCGCCGTCCTTGAGATCCTGGACTTCAGCCGCCAGGGAATCATTACGCTGCTGCAGACCGTCGTTGTCACGCTTCTGGTTGGCCACCTGCGCCTCGAGCATCATCACTTCGCCCGAGTTGCCCTGGCCAAACCAGAAGCGGTACTGCAGCAATCCCAGCAGTACCGCCAGCACCAGCAGCAGCCAGCGCCAATTACGCATGGCGATCAGCGCTTGAGCGAGACAAACGCATCACGGCCGGCATAGCGCGCGCCGCTGCCGAGGGCTTCCTCGATGCGCAGCAGCTGGTTGTACTTGGCCACGCGATCACTGCGGCACAGCGAGCCGGTCTTGATCTGGGTGGCGGTGGTGGCCACGGCGATATCGGCGATGGTGGTGTCTTCGGTTTCGCCCGAGCGGTGCGAGACGATGGCTGCATAACCGGCTTTGTCGGCCATGGCGATGGCTTCCAGGGTCTCGGTCAGGGTGCCGATCTGGTTGACCTTGATCAGGATGGCATTGGCGGTGCCCGATTCGATGCCTTCGGCGAAGATCTTCGGGTTGGTGACGAACAGATCGTCGCCGACCAGCTGCACCTTGTTGCCAACGCGCTGGGTCAGCAGCTTCCAACCGGCCCAGTCGTTCTCGGCCAGGCCGTCTTCGATGCTGATGATCGGGTACTGCGCGCTCCAGTCGGCCAGGAAGTCGACGAACTGCTCGGAGGTCAGACGCTTGTTCTCGCCAACCAGGTTGTACTTGCCGTTCTCGTAGAACTCGCTGGAAGCGACGTCCAGGCCCAGCAGGATGTCCTCACCGGCGGTGTAGCCGGCCTTGCCGATGGCTTCCAGAATGGTGTCCAGCGCCTCGACGTTGCTGCGGAAGTCCGGCGCGAAGCCGCCTTCGTCGCCGACCGCCGTGCTCAGGCCGTGACCCTTCAGCACCGACTTCAGCGCGTGGAAGATTTCGGTGCCAGCGCGCAGCGATTCGCTGAACGAGCTGAAGCCGACCGGCAACACCATGAACTCCTGGAAGTCGACGTTGTTATCGGCGTGGGCGCCACCGTTGATGATGTTCATCATCGGCACCGGCAACGACGGGGTGGCGCCGGTCTTGGCGGCCAGGTACTGCCACAGCGCCTGCTTCTTGGAAGCGGCGACCGCGTGGGCAGCAGCCATGGAGACGCCGAGCAGCGCATTGGCGCCCAGGCGGCCCTTGTTCTCGGTGCCGTCCAGATCGATCAGGCGGCGGTCCAGGCCTTCCTGGTCTTCGGCATTGAAGCCGGCCAGTGCGGTGGCGATGGCGCCGTTGATGTTGCCGACGGCGTTGCGCACGCCCTTGCCCAGGTAACGGGTCTTGTCGCCATCGCGCAGTTCCACGGCCTCCTTGGTGCCGGTCGAAGCGCCGGACGGGACGGCAGCGCGGCCGAACGAGCCGTCGGCCAGGGTGACTTCGGCTTCCAGCGTGGGGTTGCCACGGCTGTCGAGGATTTCACGGGCGTGGATCTTGGCGATGTTGGTCATGTCTGGGGGCTAGGCTCGTTCAGGAGAGTCTGTTATCGACGGGAAACACAAAAACCAGCAGGGAGTTTAAACGAAGCGCAGGCTGGCGCGGCCGTTGCTTTCGCCTGAAAGCGGCGGGGACTGCCAAAACGGACAAGGCCCGCACTTGGCGGGCCTTGTCTGATACCTCCCGTAGTGGGGGGGGGGGGGGGGGGGGGGGGGGGGGGGGGGGGGGGGGGGGGGGGGGGGCGGGGGGGGGGGGGGGCGGGGGGGGCGGGCCGGGGGGGGGGGGGGGGGGGGGCGGGGGGGGGGGGGCCGGGGGCGGCGCGGGGGCGGGGGGGG
>NZ_JBRREF010000107.1:0-15076 GCF_056760135.1 Stenotrophomonas sp. STEN023
CTCCCGCCTGCGGGAGAAGGTGCCCCGAAAGGGGCGGATGAGGGGGCTTTTGACGTTTGCTTGCTGGAAGCGTGGGGGGCCCCCCCCCCCACCCCCCCCCCCCCACCCCGGTTTTGAAGCAGTCAGTTGGTAGCGACAGCGTCTAGCGCTGCAGCATGACTTCGGCCTTCTGCATCGAGGGATCGACGGATCGAGAAGAAGACTTCCATGAGAACAGCTATCAACTACCTGACGGCTGAGCTACACCCTCTTGAAGCCTTACAACTTCTGGCCGCAGCGTTGCGCTCGCTCCACAAACTTGTGCCAACGCAGCCCACCTGTCTCAACTCCTGCGACAGGCAAGTCACAAAGTCAGCCTCTCGAGGAGGGAGCTCAAAAAGCCTTACAGACTCCGACGAGCTTGCCTGATTTATTTCTTTTCCCACGGGAAGAAATTGGACATACTGTCCCCGTTGTTCCCGGAGCCTTCATGAATACGTACCAATTGATCGACCTTTCCCTCCAACGCTTCAGCCCGAAGGAGGTCGCCCAGGCACTGGGAGTCGATCCGAAGACTGTCCGCCGCTGGCAGACCCGCGAAACCGAACCCAAGCCCTATGTCGCCGAAGCAATCCGTCAGCGCCTGCTGCCTTTCGGCGAGCCGCCAGCAGGCGAAGGAAAATTCCGCTTCATCGATCTGTTCGCCGGTATCGGCGGCATCCGTACAGCTTTCGAAAAACAGGGCGGCCGCTGCGTGTTCACCAGCGAATGGGACCCTTACGCGGTAAAGACCTATCGAGCCAACTTCCACGATGGGGAAGGTCATGTGTTCGCCTCCGACATCACGAAAGTGCACGAGAGCGACGTACCTGACCACGACGTGCTGCTCGCAGGATTCCCCTGCCAGCCGTTCTCCATCGCAGGTGTTTCAAAAAAGAATGCACTGGGTCGTCCCCACGGCTTCTCAGACAAGACGCAAGGCACCCTCTTCTTCGACGTAGCCCGCATCATTGCAGAGAAGAAGCCACGCGCGTTCCTGTTGGAGAACGTCAAGAACCTGATGAGCCACGACAAGGGCCGCACCTTCTCGACCATCATCGATGTGCTGCAGAACGAGCTTGGCTATCACGTCCACCACAGAGTGATCAACGGCAAGCACTTCGGCCCGCAGCATCGCGAGCGCATCATCATCGTCGGGTTCCGGGAAGAAACTCCGTTCACCTGGGACGATCTTGATCTGCCCGACATTGGCTTCGCGCCAAAGATGGGATCAGTGATGCACCGCCAGGATGGCTCCGAGCCCGCTGACGCCCCATACATCAGTGGCCCCAAGGGCAAGATCCTGGACAAATACACGCTGTCCGACAAACTCTGGGAATACCTGCAGAACTATGCAGCGAAGCATAGAGACAAGGGCAACGGCTTCGGCTTCGGTCTGGTGACCCCCGAAACAACCTGCCGCACGTTGTCTGCCCGGTACTACAAAGACGGCTCGGAAATCCTGATCTCGCAGGGATCGAAGAAGAATCCCCGTCGCCTGACGCCGCGTGAGTGCGCGCGCCTCATGGGCTTCGATGACAACTTCCGCATCCCGGTATCCGATACCCGTGCTTACAAGCAGTTCGGCAATTCGGTGGTGGTTCCGGTTATCAGCGAGGTTGCGCGGATCATGGTTCCCCACCTCCTGCAGGAGTCCGCTTCGGAGCCGGCCAAGCCAGCAAAGAAGAAGGCCAAGGCCTGAACTTGGTTGACAGTCTTACCCCCGCGCAGCGGTCTGCACAGATGTCGCGGATCCGTGGCTCGAATACCAAACTGGAGGTCCTTGTGCGCAAGGGCCTCCATGCGAGGGGATTCCGCTACCGCCTCGGTGGGGCTGGATTGCCTGGACGACCGGATATCGTGCTGTCTAAGTACCGGACCGTGGTTTTTGTCCATGGATGCTTCTGGCACGGCCACGATTGCCCGTTGTACCGTTTGCCCAAGACGAGACCGGAGTTCTGGCAGGCGAAGATCGATTCCAACCGTTCTCGCGATGAGCGGGTGAAAACCCAGCTCAGGGAGATGAGGTGGAATACCGTTGAAGTATGGGAATGTTTACTGCGGGGTATCCACGAGGAGGGTCGAGCAGCCTTTTTCGACGGACTTGCCCTTACGATCAAACAACAGAGCTGAAGCTTCATGGAGGAAATCGCCTTGTTCCAGAACGTTGCCGAAGAGAGCGAATGGGAGCTCGTTGAGCATTGGGTGTCGCGAAGCAACAAGCTTTTCCTCAAGAAGCTCTCCAGGAATGACACCTCTTGGGCCGATGACAAGGGCAAGCATCAAGCCGGAATCTATATTCCCCGCTTGATCCGCGAATCAGGCTATTTCCCTCCCCTGTTGGCCAGGGAAGACAAACCACATATCTTCCAGGCTTCCTGTGTGACCTTCTGGCCACAGACAGGCGAGCACAGGAACTCGGGTATGCGCCACTACAGCAACAAGGGCCCCGAGACCCATCTGACAGTCATTCCACCAGAGCTGTTCAAGGGATTGAACCCGGCTTCATGGCTCATTGGTGGCCGACTGAAGGAACCTGTCGCAGAGTCAATGTACTGGTTCATCGTCATTGACTCCACCAGTCAGGATGCAGAGATTCTTGAGACGAGCCTGGATATCGACTCAGATTTCCATCACGAGATCATCGAGCCATCCGCGCTCCTGAGCGCCAGAGCCTTGGACAGGGATGCTTCTGCCGAACTCATCGAGCAGATCAACTCAGCGGTACGCCAAGGAACGTTGCACAAGCTTCTGGCATCTGTCGCCACCCTGCCCTCTCCATCGAAGTTGGCTGAAGAAGCACAGGCTGCTTACTTCAAGACCGACAAGCTGGGATCTCTGGATCCCTTCCAGATGGATGCGCCCGGCGATGCGGTGATGCGCATCAGCCGCGATCACGAGTATCAGATATTCAAACGCTATGAATTGCGGCGCCGTGCCGTTGAAGTGATATCCGCATTGATCCAGCACTCCGACCTGACAACCTCGGTCGTACGGGGTTTCGCGGAACTTGACCGGATCTTCCTGAGTGCGAGCCAGCAACGCAAAACCCGTGCAGGGCGCTCATTCGAGTACCACCTAGCAACTATGCTTAAAGCGGGTAATGTCCGCTTTGAAGAACAGGCGATTCTCGGCGGGCGCAGGCCTGACTTCGTACTGCCAGACAAGCGCTCGGTCCAGCGGAAGGACGAGCGTGATTACAACGATGCCGCCATACTCTCAGCCAAAACCACACTGCGTGAGCGCTGGAAGCAGGTCACGCATGAACGCTTCAACTGCGCGATCTTCCTGGCCACGGTCGATGATCGCGTTTCAACCCAGGCATTGGATGAAATGCAGGCTGCCGACATCGCACTGGTGGTTCCTGAATCCTTGAAGACAAGCAAGGAAGCTGCGTACAGCAAACACTCCAATGTCATCTCATTCCGGGATTTTTTTGAGATAGAAATAAAAAAGAAGCGACCATCTTTCCTACACCCATCCAGTATTGGCTCGCCAAATAAAGAGCCATACATAATCGCCGAACTGTAATGACCCACTGAAAACCTTAGCTTTAATAAACAGGCAACTCACTACAGCGGCGAACAGCCTGTCTATTAAGACACTGCGCAAACCTTTCCCAACTTTGGAAAAGATGCGGCGATAGAAAACAATCGGATACCGCTCTACAGACAAACCCAGAAAGCTGCATATAGTGCAAGCACTTCCCTGTCTGATAGAAAATTTTGACGGCCATGGAACCGTTAACAGACGAAACGTCAAACGTTATCTATCGCTCACTAGGAATCCACCTTGAAAACTCTTGCGGGAGAATACGGATCAAATCATCCACAGGACAATCGCTCAAGTCATAAGTAAGTTGAAGCTGTCTAATCACCGCCGCCAACCGCCGCGGCGTTCCGCTACCCTTTCCACTAGTCCCTCTCTTCGGCTTCTGCAGTTCCATATCGAAGTACAGTCTATATGCAGTCTCTATAACGGTCCCGCAACCAAAAAGATCGGGATAGGCACCGATCTGCTCACTTACTTCTGTCCGCGTTCCACCACCGCTAGCAATAAGCAGTACCTTAGCCTTCTCCTCATGCATTCGAACTGCTAGCCAAGCCGCTCGCACTTGATGGCGATAGTACCTTTGAAAATTGAAACGTCCGTCGAGCAAGTACACCGCATCTTCCAGTACTTTCCGGTGCCCCAATGAATTTGGCTTAGCAATGGTATCGAAGAAAAAAAGCGCGAGCCATGACCACAACGCATGGTTTCGAGAGAGAGCCCTCTGTTCGCCCCGACCAAAAACACTGTTCATGTAGATACCGAGCTCATAAGCACTATCAAAATCCCTAAACTCGACTTCCAATTCAGGATAGAAGGGCTCAGAAAATTGTCCATCTTTGAGCAGCTCTATCGGAGTGGGTAACGACGACTCGCGCCGCGCAGATGCAAGGAACTCTCCAAATTTTCGCAATCCCAACTCATTAAGGATCCGCACCTTACTCATATATACCGTCCCTCTTCACCGCAATCATGCTAGAAACATATCTGGACCTAGAGGCGAAAATTCTAGCGATATCATCCGCGATGTCATCAATCTCAGGTTCGTCCTCCGCCGTGAGTTGACGACCAAGAAGTTCCTCCAACCAATCTTTCCAATCTGCCGCCCAGTCTGCATCATCCTCCACAACTGGGTCGCCCCCCCAAATACGACGAACAATTTGACGAACGACCTCGGGGTATACGAGCCCTGCAATTGTAGGATCTGATTTGAAGCTCGCCAATATGTCAGGTATTCGACTGTTTACCGCCAGCTCAAAACCCGCATCAGGGTCGTATCGCAGCTGCCACACCTCTTCCCCAAGATCACAACTCCGGAGCGGAAGCAGAGGCTTTCGCTGCCCCTCATCATCCTCGCCCGCCGGCCGAATGCCATTTGCAGCCGCCAACAAACGTCCAATATTCTGCGATTCATCAACCACGCGGACTCGGAAAAGGACAGGCGCACCTTCATCAATCTCCGTCAACGAACAATCTAGCGGCGGCAATACCGCTGCAACTGTACCAAAATCAAAACGCATGGAGGAGGCGCCAATGTAGGCCTCCACGTAAACCCGGCCCTGGGGATCAAGCTTCATAGCTTCCGGAATCGTCAAATCCGCAGTGAACTTCTGTGGTCCTCCCAGCACTTCATGAACACGAATGCGAATATCGGAGCGCATCAGCTTTCGGCGTCCAGTGTAGTTGAAGCGACGACTCATGATACTTTCTCCGCATCGATGATGAGATCTCGATTGGGATCGAAGCCACCAACACTGACCACAAACTGCGCACTATTCGCCTCAACAACCAGAACATTGGCTGAGGCGGCTGTCACGGTAGCTCCCAATGCATCAACTTTTATTTCTTTCTTCATTAAATCAAAATCGGCGACATTGTGTTTCCGGAAGGGGTTACCCCGAAGGACGTCGTAGGCAACACGAACACGAATACCCATAGGAAGGTCCTCCTCTGATATAGCATCGTTTTGCAAACTAAATCCGTCAGCAGTTCTGGCCAAACGATACGCACGAGCCCGAGGTTCAATCGGGGGAATCTTAGGAGGTTGCACTTTATCGCCCTTGGGGACTACGCCTGTTGATCCACCACCCAATGCAAGGGAGAAAATATTAACGAGGGCATCCTTTTCGACGGTCTCTACTGCGCTCACAAGTACATTGTGCAATCTCCTCAATAGCTGCCTGATCTCCCTCAACCTGTCAGGGGCACTGCGCCACTTACCTGAAACCTTTTCAGCCGTTGCGGACCAACCGGTATGGGCAGGATTCTCAGCATCCCCAAGAAATTCGGAAACCTCTGCATCATCAGCTATCAGCGCGCTAAAAGTTTTTGGCGCCTTGAAATATTTTTGTTCTCCGCTAAGAACGATCGCACGCCTAACGAACAAGGAGTGATGGTCAATGGCTGCTCTTTTTAGAAAAACATCCACAAAAGACGCGTGCTCTTTACCATCTTTGCGCTTCAGGAGAAGTGGCGCGCGGACCATCACGATCGAGCCACCACTGAACTGCTGTCTCAAGGGCTCAAGATTGTCTCCAAGCATCTGCTCCATATCCTTGCCCTGTTTTTGCCAGTCATGCGGCAGCAACACTGGAGCTTCGAAGCCAGGATCACGAGTAGACTTCATCTCTTGGATGAAACCGGCCAGGTGCCCTCCCGAAAAATGATCAGCATCCAATTTTTCAGCCATCTCGACGAACGTACTTTCGTTAATGACAAGCTCACCCACCTGGACCTCCAGGCGACCGAAAAGGATAGGAAAGAAATAGTTTCGGACCACGCCCTGAGCGATACGATCCAGTGTAATGTTGTCGCGGAGAACAGGAACAACGATTGAAAGTCCAGATTCACCCGAGCGGCGCAAGCCAAAAAGCTTCTTGAATGCGTCTACCGCGCCACCGGCGCGTTCGGGCAACTGGAAGCCGCCGTCCCCTTTTAGTGCATAGAAGCCATGCGAATCGAGCCGGAGCCCATCCTGCAGTGCATGATGCGTAAGCACCGCTTGACCCATCAATAAAGGCTCAGGATCATCGTGACGAATCGTCAGGCCTAAGAATACCCTTGCTTTGGATGAGCTGGAGAATACCAGCTTCCCCAAACCCCATCTTCCAAGCGACAGCCCCCCTTTATGGGAACGTCCCATTCTGCGCCAAAAATCACAAAATGGCTTTTCGTCCCACCCGTCCCATTTGCCGGTCAGACCAGTGGTTCCGAAGTCTTCGATAGTTAGAGCAGAGATGTCTCTCTCCTCTTCAAGCCTTGGAAGATCGGCTGCAAGCAAATGCTGATTGAGACTTTCAGCCTGCAGTAGAGTTAGTACCTCGCGCTTCTCTTCCCCACCAAACTTTCTGACATTAAAGCAAACGGAAACATTGCCGACCTGCCCTTGTACGTTGGCATCCAGCGAATTCTGAATAGACTCCCTTACAAGCGCATCAACCAGTTCAACGTCATCATTGTCGAACTGATCTCGCTGTGTGGGAGGACGTTCCATCTCGTTTACGGAAAGCTGTCTGAAAATAAGTTCCATATTAGAGCCCCCTGAGCTCAGCACTTGCTTCATTCATCCTGAATCGTAGGAGCACCCGTAAGAAACGGAGGAAACCCAATCCAACCGGAGTAGATACTGAGATCCCGCCAATGGCGTTTCATTGCCCCAAATAAAACCAACCTCACCCTTTAAAAGGCCACCAAGCTAGAACCATAAATCACCCAAAGCCCGCAAGTCGAATATGGCGCATTCCACAAGAGCCCCCCCCCTTACAGCGGGGAAAACAGATAAACTATTTCTCACTACGAGCGTTGTCACCACGCCCTAGCTTTGGAAGAAACCTCTCGCGAAACAAGCGAAATCCCTCAGGCCCAAACGACTGCCTACTACGCGGATTGGAAGCGGTGTCCTTGACAGCACCCCAGATATTTTTCCACTCCACCGCATTTCCGCCAACGCTTCGATTCTTACCAGAAATCAACCCGCGCAGCTTCTCAACTAGGAGCTGTGGGCAACCAACCGCATGCTCATGATACAGATACTCTTCGCCCGTCATTTCAAGAAAATCTCGTGCCGGAGAATCGGTTCGCAACTGCTCCAATCTCCGTGGCAACTGGACGACCCCTCCCTGATCCGCAACTGAAAGATAGTCCTTCCACGTGTACTCATCGAACCGGAATTTTTGCGCACGCAGGAAGGTAGAAACAGAATCGCAATAGCTAATGACTAGTTGCTGGCGCGAGCGCGTCATAGCAACATACAAGCGGGACAAATCTCGAAAGTTCTCATCGGGCGGGGATCGGAGATAAGGAATTGTTCCTGCCGAGCAATTCGCGATAACAACACATTGAAACTCGAAACCCTTTGTGTTCTCGAGGTCAGAGATGAAAACCTGCCCATCCTCCAGCCTTGCATCACCATTCAATATCGGAAGACCAACTCCGCGAGCGAACGACGCCAACTCGTGCTCTGTATATCCGCAGATGGCAACGCATATCTTAGCGACAGGATTCGCCTGAGCCTCAGACGTAGCGTAAAGCAGCGCTGCTGCAAGCTCATCCTCTTGACTTTCTGCCCTAAGCAACAGAGGAGTAGGCCCTCCAAAGTTAGCGAATTTCGGGTCCAAGATTTCGAAATCCCTAGATTCGAGCATCTGCATCGCCATGTTATCCATCAAAACACCATGGGCAACCTCCAAGATCTGGCGGCTGTTCCGATAGTTAAGAACCAACTTATGGGAGCGGGCGCCGGGGACAGACATGCCTGCATCATTCAAGTTCTGGTGCTTGGATGAGACTTGCTGAGCAGCGTCACCGCATAGAAAAACATCATTTTCACCCTCCTGCACTAGGCGACGAATAATTCGGACATCTACGGTCCCGAAATCCTGCGACTCATCAATCAGCACGCAGCGATAGGCGGGGACCACGCGCTCCATGTGCAGCGACAGGGCATTCGCAACACCCAAATAGTCGGTGACGCCAACAGCCCTCATTTTCCCCTCCCATCCACTAAGCCCTTCAAGCAGCTCCCTTCGAAAACCTTCGTCTAAAGGGTAGCCGCGACCTGTACGCTCCATTTTCAAATATGCATCACGGCTGCCCGAGAGCGTCGCACTTCTGATCCAGTCAAATTCTTCACGGATGTAGCTCTCCGCGTCAATCCCGCGAGAAATCAAACTATCATGAAGACGCTGCAATACTCGCGCATCGAAATTATTAAGTTCACACCTGTAATATTCGCGCCATATTTCATCAATATGCTCCATTGACTTCCATGTCACATCATCATAGAGCCGTGAGTTCTCGGGCTCGAATTCAGACAGTAACTTCTGACATAGCTTGAAGAATGGAAGAACTTCAACGTGCTTACGGACACTCGACGGAGCAGCCTTATCAACCAGTGTCTGGATCAGTGCTGCGAGAGATCTGTTTAAGGTCAGGATTAGTATCTTCTCATCCGGGTACTTTCCCGCTAAAGCCAGAGCACGCCTAACTACTACACAAGTCTTTCCGGATCCCGATACACCTGAGAGCTTTGAAGGGCCGGAATAGTCAGCATCAACATACTGCTGCTGATCGGGGTGCATAAATAGCATCCAATCTTTAAAATCTGCATTTGCGGCGAAGTGCTCAATCAACTTTCGATAATGCTCAGAATCAACCCGTACATTCTGAAAGTCACTACTATCAATCAATTCCGGTTTAGGCTCAGACTCAGCGACCACATCCACCGCCTGAAGTTCACCAATGTAAGAACGCACCCGCCTTACGGCACCTTCAACATTTTCAGCCCGCAATTCGATTAGCACATCGAACAAGGCACCTTTCTGATCCTCGTTCAGAACTTTACTTGCAAGGCTCTCGATATCATCGTCAGAAACGTGAACTTCAACATTAGCTATACTCCTCGCTAATGACCAACTTAACCCGCGCATCAATGCATCTTGCAGTCGCTCATCCAATAGACTTAGTAGCGGCTCATTTGTATAGCCAATATCTCCATTCAGCCTCTTACTTGGCTCGGCTATATCAATTGACTCGCGAGTAGCGAAGGCACGACCTATCTCATCAACGCGAATAGTAAGACCGCGATTTTTATTAAGCCATTTATCGGCTTCGTCATGCGTACCAACGAAGCAAAGAAATATATACCCCGAATCTTGAATTGTAATTAGGCGACAAGCGTTAGAACCAAGCTCGTATTTGACGGCCTTTTTAATTCTACTTTCACCGTGATCGGTAACTTGCAACTTAGCGCGCGAACCAGCTTCACGCAAATCATCCTGCATGACAATCGCTTTCTCAGCGGCCTTTTGATAAGGACCACCTCTACGTCTTAGAGAAACGAGAGATTTACGATACTCATCATACTCAAGCACTTTAACGTCTGACGCCCCTTTTACGGCATCTACCTTGCTACTTTGCATCGCCCCTTCCCTTTGACTAGCTCGTTACAAATCAATCTCGACCCACTTAACTTGCATATGAATCGCGATCACGCCAAAAAATATTTACCAACCAGCTTTTTGTAAATTGCGATCCAAGCTTGGACTCCATTGGAGGAGCCACTGGCAGCTTACTGTCTCAAGTTCTACCGCAAACCCAAACCCAATGTAAAGGCGAAACACCTAGAAGCCGCTGACTTCGAACCCGATCACCGGGAAAATCATCGACATAGACAGAGAATGCCCCCCCGTTCGAAATCAGTCTCGATCGTTTGCAAACCTAGGGCAGCATCCTCCGCGCCCATCCCGACACTCCTCGCAAGCTTTGCAAGATCGTCGTCCCTCAGCCATTATCCTAAGGCCGGTCAGCAAGGTCATAGTTCGATCGATCTGAAAATGGAATAAAAGAAGGGCGACCCAAGGCCGCCCTTCTTTACTCAATAAATTGACTCAATCAAACCCCAACAGGATTAGCCTTCTCCGGATCAATCCCATACTGCTTGATAGCCCGGGCAACATCCTTAGCCGTCATCTTCCCGTCCTTCGCCAATGCCGCAATGGCCGCATGCGCGATGTAATAACGGTCAACCTCGAAGAAGCGACGCAGGTTGGCGCGGGTGTCCGAACGGCCGAAGCCATCGGTGCCCAGGATCGAGTAGGTGGCCGGCACGAAGGCGCGGATCTGGTCGGTGTAGGCGCGCACGTAGTCGGTTGCGGCGATGACCGGGCCCTGGCGGCCTTCCAGCAGCTCGGTGACGTACGGCTTGCGCGGTTCGGCTTCCGGGTGCAGGCGGTTCCAGCGCTCGGCATCGAAACCATCGCGACGCAGTTCGTTGAAGCTCGGGCAGCTCCAGATGTCGGCGGTGACGCCGAAATCCTTGTCCAGCAGTTCGGCCGCTGCAATGGCCTCGCGCAGGATGGTGCCGCTGCCCAGCAGCTGCACGCGCAGCTCGCCCTTCTTCGGCTTGCCGGCGTCGGTGAGCAGGTACATGCCCTTGATGATGCCCTCGGCTGCGCCTTCCGGCATGGCCGGGTGGGCGTAGTTCTCGTTCATCAGGGTGATGTAGTAGTACTCGTCGATCTGGTCTTCCATCATGGCCTTGGTGCCGTGCTGGAGGATGACGGTTACTTCGAAACCGAAGGTCGGGTCGTAGCTGCGCACGTTCGGAATGCCGCCAGCAACGATGTGGCTGAAGCCATCTTCGTGCTGTAGGCCTTCGCCGTTCAGCGTGGTGCGGCCGGCGGTGCCGCCGAGCAGGAAGCCGCGGGTACGCATGTCCGCTGCCTGCCAGGCGATGTCGCCGATGCGCTGGAAGCCGAACATCGAGTAGTAGATGTAGAACGGCAGCATCGGCACGTTGCTGACCGAGTAGCTGGTACCGGCCGCCATCCACGAGGACATGGCACCCGGCTCGCTGATGCCCTGCTGCAGCACCTGGCCGCTCTGGTCTTCGCGGTAGTACATGAGCTGGTCGGCGTCGACCGGCTTGTACTTCTGGCCGTACGGCGCGTAGATGCCGATCTGGCGGAACAGGCCTTCCATGCCGAAGGTGCGCGCTTCGTCGGCGACGATCGGCACCAGGCGCGGGCCCAGCTCCTTGTCACGCAGGCTGATGTTCAGCGTCTGCACGAAGGCCATGGTGGTGGAATAGGTGCGCTCACCGGATTCCTTGAGCAGGCGCTCGTAGGTTTCCAGCTTCGGTGCGACGAAGGACTTGTCGGCCTTCTGGCGACGCTGCGGCAGGTAGCCGCCCATCGCAGCGCGCCGCTCCTGCAGGTACTTCACTTCCGGCGAATCGGGGCCCGGGTGGTAGAACGGCACCTGGCCGTCCTTGAGCTGCTCGTCGGTGACCGGGATGTTGAAGCGGTCGCGGAAATGGCGGACCGATTCGTCATCCAGCTTCTTGGTCTGGTGGGTGGGGTTGAGCGCTTCGCCAGCGCTGCCCATGCCGTAGCCCTTGACCGTCTTGGCCAGGATCACAGTCGGCATGCCCTTGGTGTTCACGGCCTGGTGGTAGGCGGCGTACACCTTGTGCGGGTCGTGACCGCCACGGTTCAGGCGCCAGATGTCGTCGTCGGACAGGCCGGCAACCATCGCTGCGGTTTCCGGGTACTTGCCGAAGAAATGCTCGCGCGTATACGCGCCGCCGAAGGCCTTGCAGTTCTGGTATTCGCCGTCGACGGTTTCCATCATCAGCTTCTTCAGGACGCCATTGGTGTCCTTGGCCAGCAGGGCATCCCAGTAACCACCCCACAGCAGCTTGATCACGTTCCAGCCGCCGCCACGGAACACGCCTTCCAGTTCCTGGATGATCTTGCCATTGCCGCGCACCGGGCCATCAAGGCGCTGCAGGTTGCAGTTGACGACGAAGATCAGGTTGTCCAGGCCTTCGCGGCCGGCCAGGGCGATCGCGCCCAGGGTTTCCGGCTCGTCCGACTCGCCATCGCCGATGAAGCACCACACCTTGCGGTCGCTCTTCTCGATCAGGCCGCGGTTTTCCAGGTAACGCAGGAACTGCGCCTGGTAGATGGCAGCCAGCGGGCCCAGGCCCATCGACACGGTCGGGGTCTGCCAGTAATCCGGCATCAGCCACGGGTGCGGGTACGACGACAGACCGCCGCCGTCCACTTCCATGCGGAACTTGTCCAACTGCTGCTCGCTGATGCGACCTTCCAGGTAGGAACGCGCATAGATGCCCGGGGCGCTGTGGCCCTGGATGAACAGCAGGTCGCCCGGGTGGTTGTCACTCGGCGCGCGCCAGAAGTGGTTGAAGCCCACGTCATAGAGCGTGGCGCCCGATGCGAACGAGGCGATGTGGCCGCCCAGGTCGCCCGGCTTGCGGTTGGCGCGCACCACGGTGGCCATCGCGTTCCAACGGATGATGGAACGAATGCGCCATTCCAGTTCCGCATTGCCGGGGCTCTTGGCTTCCAGCTGCGGCTCGATGGTGTTGACGTATTCGGTGGTGGGGGAGAACGGCAGGAACGCGCCCGAGCGACGGGTCAGTTCAACCATGCCTTCCAGCAACTGATGTGCGCGCTCGGGGCCCTCGACATCGATAACGGCCTTCAACGACTCGATCCACTCCTGGGTTTCCAGGGGATTCGTGTCGTTATCAAGCATCTCGTTCAACCAGTTCATTAGCGCTCCCAGTTACTGCACGCACGCGCGCGCTTGTCATTATTTTGAGCCGTAAAGTGTAGCGCACCCGGTACCTTGCCAAGCTGGCTACGCATGCGTATGGAGCGGCAAAAGCCAGTGTCTGCAAGACAGTTCGCGACAGTTCTCATGCGCCCACGAGGACAGCCGGAGACAGCTTCCGCACCCCTGCCAACATCCTTAATGGCACTAAACACGGGGCGAAATTGCCATCTGCCGGGGTCAGCCCGATGACAGCGGGGCCAGCGAACGGCCCCGTCATCCACCAGCAATGCCCACCTTGCTGGTCTGCACCGTCCCATGGGAGGCGCTGCCATTTGCGCCGGAAGAGTTTTCGATATATCGTTTTGCGCAAATTCGATATATCGAAAACCCTGATGACCAACCCGGAACCGCGCCGCTCCCCCACCCCGCGCCCCTTGGGCCGTGGCGATCTGCGCCTGTTGCTGCTGTCCCTGATCGGCGAGCAGCCGCGCCACGGCTACGAGCTGATCCAGCAGATCAGCGAGATGTTCGTGCGCGTCTACACGCCCAGCGCGGGCTCGGTGTATCCGCTGCTGGCCGACTTCGAGAAGCAGCGCTGGGTGAGCGCCGAAGAAGACGGCGGACGCAAGCGCTACCACATCACCAACCTTGGCCAAGCCCAGCTCAAGCTGCGCGCCGAGGACGTGGAAACCGCACGCATGCGTGCCCGCCACAACTCGCGCGTCATCGCCAGGGAAAGCCTGCCGGCGCCACTGCGCGATGCCATGCACCAGTTCACCCATTCGTTGATGTTGCGCAAGGGCGATTGGCAGGACGCCGATGTCGCGCGCATCGCCAGTTTGATTGCAGAGGCGACCGCGCTGGTACAGCAGCAGTCGCAGGAAAACTGATTCGCACCACCGTTATTCACAACGACCCAGCCAGAGCGATCCAGCCACGGTCTCCCGGCCTTGCCGACACTGACCCCAGGTACCCCCATGTCACAGCATGAAACCCAATTGATCCGCATGACCCCGCGTTTCCGCCAGCTGCAGGTAGTGCACACGGAACGCTTGACCCCGAACATGCAGCGCATTGCCGTAGGCGGCGATGCGCTGGAAGGTTTTGACAGCCGCTCACCGGATGACCACGTGAAGCTGTTCTTCGCCAATGCCGAAGGCGAGTTTGTATTGCCGGAGCTCACCGAGCAGGGCCCGCGCTATCCGGAAGGCAAGCAGCCTTCACCGGCGCGCGATTACACGCCGCGTTTCTACGATGCCGATGCTGGTGAGCTGGTGCTGGACTTCGTGCTGCATGGTGATGGCCCGGCCACGAGTTGGGCAGCCACCGCGAAGGTTGGCGACGCGTTGGTGGTTGCCGGCCCGCGTGGTTCGCATGTGGTGGCCGATGATTTCGACTGCTACGTGCTGATTGGTGATGAGACGGCGCTGCCGGCGATTGCGCGGCGCTTGGAAGAGCTGCCGGAAGGTGCGGTGGCCGAGGTGTTCATCGAGATACCGGAAGAAGGTGATCGGCAGCCGTTGGAGAGTTCAGCGCAGGTGACTGTGTCCTGGTTCGAGCGCAATGGTTTTGATGCGGCCAGCAGCACCTTGCTGGAAGATGCGCTGGTGGATTTCGAGCAGCCGGATGGTGATACGCATTACTGGATTGCCACTGAGTCCAGGCGCGCGCGGATGATGCGCAAGTTTGTGGAAGGGCATCTGCAGGTGCCGAAGGAGTGGATTCGCGCGACCGGGTATTGGAAGGCGGATCCGAACGAAGTGGAGTGATGCTTGAGGTCTGACCCTTCTCCCCTCGGGAGAAGGTGCCCGAAGGGCGGATGAGGGTGCGGCGAAGCTGTAGAGCCGAGCCATGCTCGGCAGAGGCTTTACCCGTAAGGCTCCAGCCGAGCATGGCTGGGCTCTACACGGTCAAAAACTACCCCACC